>NZ_JAMOLN010000100.1 GCF_024448165.1 Streptomyces longispororuber | reverse complement strand
CCGCCGCCGTTCTCGTACGGCGGGGGCGAGGGCGCGGCGGGCAGCGCAGGGTTCGTTTCGACGACCGGGCTGCCGGGGCCGGTGGCCTTCGGTGCGGTGTCCGGGATGGCGGTCGGGGCGTCGCCAGTCTTCGGCGCCGCGTCCGGTTCGGCGCCCCCGACCGCTGGCTCCGCCGCGTCGGGCGCGCTCGGTGCCGCCCCCGCCGTACGAGAACGGCGGCGGGCCGCCACGGCCAGGAGCCAACGGCGGTGCAGTTCCAGGCGTTGTTCCGAGGTGGCCCCGCACAGGGCGGCGAAGCGTTCCACGGGGGCGAAGTCGAGGGGTACCGCGTCGCCCGCGCAGTAGCGGTGCAGCGTCGAGGTGTTCATGCCCAGGCGCCGGGCCAGCGAGCCGTAGCTGCGGTCCGTGCGCTCCTTCAACTCCCGCAGCAGCGCCGCGAGCTCCGCCACCGCGTCGATGCCGTCGCCACGGCCCTCGCCGTCGCCGTCGCTGTCGTGCTGTGCCGACACCGGTCCCCCGCCCTCGTACGACCCAACCGGCCCGGGACGGTATCCCAGGCACTCATATACCTGCACGTCAGACGGGCTGGGATGGTTCCACCCCGGCTGATCGGGCGTGGGTTGTTGCGCCCGGCCCCTGTGACCGCTGATGCTCTTGGTGCCGCACCGAGCGGGCCGGGCCGACCAGCCGGCCTCGCCGCGGCATCCACGTCCACGTACTGATCCCCTGGGGGAACACCCATGTCCAACATGCCCACCCTGCGCATCCGGACGAGCGCTTGCGCCGCACTCGCCGTCGCCGCCCTCGCCGCGGGCACGGTTCTCACGGCGCCGGCCGCCGGCGCGGCGCCGAAGGCCGCCACGCCCACGTTCCTGTCGGCGTCGCAGCTCCCGCCGCACCCGACGTCGTCCTGGACCGCCGGACCGGTCACCGAAGGGTTCCCGGAGGCGCTCGGGACCTGTGTGAGCACGGAGGGCGTGCTCGACTACGACTACCGGCACCGGGAGTTCCGGACCGACCTGGACACCGGCGCCGTGCAGTTGACCGTCGTGACGGACACGGCCGCCCACGCCAAGGCCCTGGCCAAGCACTACGACGACCTGATCCGCACCTGCGCCGACCGCATCGAGCAGTCCTCGCCCGACGTCGAGGCCGAGGGCCGGGACTACGGCAAGCTGGCGGTCGAGGAGGGCGCCCGCGTCCGCGGCCTGCACACCGAGACGTCCTGGGGCGCCACCGACATCGCTCTGCTGTCGGTCGGTCGGGACAACAGGACCGTCACCGTCGTGAAGTGGGGACAGATGGGCGACTTCGACGACGCGCCCGTGGCCGCCTTCAAGAAGACCACGATCACGGCCGTCAACAAGCTGTACTGAGCGGGCGGTCACCGCAATGGGGCTGGGCCGTCCTCCCGCCACGGGGGTCGGGAGGACGGGCCGTACCGCCTCAGCAGCTGCCGACGAACTCCAGCAGGTCGGCGTTGAGCTGCTCCTTGTGCGTGATGAACAGGCCGTGGCTGGCGGTGGGGTACTCCTTGAACGTCGCGCCGGGTATCAGGTCGGCCGTGCGGCGGCCGGTCAACGCGACGGGCGCCGAGGAGTCCACCGTGCCGTGGACGACCAGAGCGGGCACCGAGATCTTGCGCAGGTCCTCGCGATGGTCCTGGTGGAAAAGCGACTCGAACAGGGCGGCACCCGCCCACGGTGAGGTGGCCAGGCACTGGGCGACGGTGTGGTCGATCGTCGCGGCCGACACGTCGTTGAGGTGGGTAGCGAACCACACCTGTGCCTGCCGGGCGAACCACTGGGCCCGGTCGGTGCGGAACGCCCGGAGCGTCGCGTGCAGAGCCGCCTCCGGAACGCCGTCGGGATTGTCGGCCGTCGCCTTGAGGAACGGCAGGACGGTCGAGACGAAGACGGCGCCGGCGACGCGGTGTTCGCCGTGCCGGGCGAGGTAGCGGGAGATCTCCGCACCGCCGGCGGAATGCCCCACGAGGACGGCGTCCCGCACGTCGAGGTGGTCCAGGAGAGCGGCGAGGTCATCGGCGCCGGTGTCCAGGTCGTACCCGCCCGACGGCCGGTCGGAGCGGCCGTGGCCGCGGCGGTCCACCGTGATGCAGCGGTACCCGTGCTCGACGAGGACGGGCAGCTGGTACTCCCACATCTCCCCGCTCAGGGTCCAGCTGGCAGCGAACACGATCGGTCGGCCCTGACCGTAGTCCTCGTACGCCAGGCGGGTTCCGTCACCGGTCTCGAAGAACATCTCCACTCCCTTGGCTCGGTGCGCCGATCGTAGGATCCGGCCGGGCGCGTCCTCCATTACGTGCGAGGTCATGCGCGACGGCTTCCTTGGTCGCGGACGCTGACGTGGAGGCGCTTCCTAGGCAGGGCTTCGCGGCTGCACCCGCATGCGGAGGCCCTTGAGGGAGAGCGTCAGGCCACAGGCCGGGCGGACCGTCGTGCCGGGCACGGGCTCGAACCGCCATGTCGCGGTGAGGGTTGCGAGAGCCAGGGTTGCTTCGGTGAGGGCGAAGGTGTCGCCGATGCACTTGCGGGCGCCCGCGCTGAAGGGGAGGGAGGCGTTGCGCGGGCTGAGGGTGCCGGTGCCCGTGGGTGCCCAGCGGTTCGGGTCGAAACTGTCCGGTTCGGGGTGGTGTTCGGGCAGGTGGTGGACCAGGTACGGGCTGACGATGACGGTGCTTCCGCGGGGGATCACGTGCCCGGCAAGGCTCGCGTCACGGCTCGTGGTGCGGGTGAGGAGCCAGCCCGACGGGCGGAGCCGGAGGGTTTCGGTCAGGATGCGGCTGGTGTGTTCCAGGGCGGGCAGGTGCTCGTAGGCTGCCGGTCGGCCGGCCAGGACGGTGTCGACTTCTGTGTGCAGTTCGTAGGCGGTCTTGGGGTGTTGTGCGATCAGGTGCAGGGCCCAGGCGAGGAGACCTGCGGTGGTGTCGGCGCCTGCGGCGAAGATGGTGATGATCTGGTCGCTGATCTCCTCGTCCGTGAGGCGGTCGGCGGTGCCGTCGGCCGTGGTGCCGCGCACGTCCAGGAGCATCGAGAGGATGTCCGCCTGCGGGGACGGGACGGTCCGGCGGTGCTGGATGGCCTGATCGAGGGTTCGGCGCAGGCGGGTGCGGGCGCGGTCGTAGCGGCGGTTGGCCGGGGTGGGGACGCGGTTGAGTACGGCGGGGACCACGCTGCGGCGGTAGATGCCTTCGAAGATGGTGAAGAGGTCTGCTACCAGGTGGCCCATGGCCTCGGCGGGCAGCGCGTCGGTGAAGATCGCCTCGGCTGTGATGCGGGTCGTGAGCGCGGTGAGTTCGGGCACCACGTCGATGACCTGGCCGCTGTGGAGGCCGTCGGCGAAGGCCGTGATGCGGGCGGTCATCATCTCGGCGTAGCCGGGCATGCGGCTGACGTGGAAGGCGGGTTGCACCAGGCGGCGCTGGCGTCGGTGCCTGCTGTGGGGGCAGGTGCCCAGTCCGTCGCCGACGGACTCACGGGCGCGGTCGAACAGGAGGCCGCCCTTGTCGAAGGTCCGGTCGTCGACGAGGACTTCGCGGGTCAGGTCGGCGGTGCACACCACATAGGCGCGCTGGGGCCCGACCTGGATCTGTACGACGTCGTCGAGCGCGGGCAGGCGGTTCAGGAAGGTGAGTGGGTCGCGCAGCAGGGGCAGGGCGTGGCCGAGGAGGGGCAGAGCTCCCGGGGCCTGTGCGGTGGTTCTGGTCATCGTGGTCTTCCAGTCGTGACGGGCAGGGGGTGAGCTGCGCCCGTCAGCACGGCACAGGGGCGGTCAAGCGGTCGAGCATGCGCTGAGCGCCGGGGAATCGCGTGGCGGCGAGGTCGCGGTAGGCGCGCAGGTCTCCGCCGACGATCGCTCGCAGGACCGTCACGAGCGGGCCCGTGGGCGCGTGGGCCAGGGTGTCCGCCAGCTTCCGGTAGCGGATCACTGCCTCGTCGACGGCCTCGTCCGGCGTGCAGCCGGAACGGGCGGCGCGGTACAGGACGTAGTTGGAGGTGGTGTAGGCGCCTTCGGCGTGCGGGTGTCGTTCCTTGTCCAGGGACACCAGATCGTTGCCGAGGTAGATCGCTTCCACGGCCGCGTCGACGAGATCCTGGCCGTCGGTCATCGACAGGTCGCGCAGGCCGCGCCAGCAGTCGATGTAGACGGCGGCGGCGACGGTCGTCATGCGCAGGGCGTGGAACGAGCCCGGTGACATGGTCGCCGCGTCGTGCTCCCCCTCGGTCGCGGTGGCCGCGCAGAGGCCGGCGATTCCCTGGGCGATGGGGAGCACCGGCACCCCTTGCCGGGACAGGTCGTCGAGCAAGGCGGCGTGGAGTGCCCCGAGTTCGCCGGCGGCCACAAGGGGTTGCCCCTCGTCGAGGTGGCGGTGCAGGGCTTCCAGTTCGTGCGCTGGACCGTCGTCGACGCCGAAGTAGAAGATCATGAACTTGCCGACGGCGAGGAGCTCCTCCGCGCGCGCGTCGTCGGGCGCGCAGCGGGAGGCGAAGGTGGCCGCGTAGAAGGACTGCTGGGCGTGCCGCCCTCCCGGACCTGCGGTGCAGCGGCAGTGCCGCAGGGTCCAGTCGAGGAGATGGCCGGCGAGCGCCCGGCGCGCGGGGTCGGGAAGGTGTTCCAGGTACGGGGCGAGGGCTTGGTCGTTCATCAGCGCGGGATGTCCTCGTTGGCGCAGGGCTGCAGGGCACGCAGCGCGAAAACCGTGGTGAGGTGGGCGGAACCGAAGTACACGGGGACGCGGCCCATGCGGAAGTAGGGGCGGGCCGGCCAGGCTCCGTCAGCACGTTGCAGGGCTGCGAGGCGTTCGCGGCGTTCGTGCTGTCCTTCGGGGAGCCCCAGATTGGCCGCGGCGATGGTCAGCAGTGCCAGGTCGAGCGGGTCGTCCGGCGACCCGAGTTCGCGGCACGCCTGACGCAGCCGCCGGACAAGCCTCGCGGAGGCCGCGGGTGCCGCGGTGCAGGCGCGGGAGGCAGCGTGGAGGAAGGCTGCTGGGGAGGGGTAGTAACGCGTCCCTTTCTCGTGGCGACCGGAGCGGAGGTGGTCCTCCACGTGGCCTCGGGTGGCTGCCGCGAGGTCCTCGCCCCGTGGAGTCCTGTGAAGGCCGGTCAGATACACGGTGTGGAGGACGTTCGCACTGACCACGGCGTCCTGTTTGCGGCCGCGGGCCGCGGCGTGGGGCTCGGCTCCGTCGTCCCAGTAGACCATCACGGCTCCTGGGTGGAGGTGGGGTTCGGTGGCAGGTGCGGCCGCGCTGAGGAGTTCGCGGGCCTGGTCGCACGCTGCCGGTCCGTCGAGCGCGTGGTGGCGGTGGAGAGCGGACAGGGCGACCGCGGTGCAGTCGGTGTCGGCGGCGAACTCCGGCACCGCGGGAAAGAACCGGTAGCGGCTGCGCCACCGGCATCTTCGGACCTGCTGGAGCATGGCGTCCTTGAGGCAAGCGGCCCGGCCGGGAAGGGGTAAGGGGAGGTGGGCCAGCGCGACCATGGCGCTGAAGGCCTCGTCGTCGAGGTCCAGGCCGATGTCCAGGCCGGTGCCGACGCGGATCCGGGCGCGGGCCTCCTGCCCTCCGAAGGGGCGGGTGAATTCGGTGTCCTCGGCGAAGGCGGCACCGGGGATCCCGGTGCCGTTCGCCTCCCGGCACAGGTAGTCCCATGCCGCCTGCACCGCCGCCTCCTGCGGCGCGCGGGCGCGATATGCCGTGGTCATCCCCGCGTCCGCTCTCCGTGTGCCGCCGCCTCGTAGGGCACGGATTCGCAAGCTTGCTCGAGGTCGTCGACGGCGCGGGTCCACAGGGCGGTGAGGGTGTCGTGGCCGGCCAGCGTGTCGTACGTGTGGAAGGCGACGCACATCCGGTCGCGATAGCTGGACCACGCCGCGAACAGGGGCTGCCGCGGCGGCCAGACCATCAGCGGGTAGACGCCCTCGGCGGTGACCCCGTTGAAGGTGAGCGGCACCGGGAAGGGCACGTCGGACACGCACAGCGGCACGTGCCGGGGGTTGAGGGTCAAGTGCACGCCCAATTGCGCGCACCAGTAGGGCAGCCGTTGGTACAGCAGCGCCTGCCGGTGGCGTACCTGCCTCAGGCGCGCGGGCGTGAGCTGGCCGCGCAGCTTCTCCAGCCGGTCCAGCGGAGTCGCATCACCGCAGGGGAGGTCGAGGTAGGTGACGCCTGCCCAGTTCCCGAGGAGGGGTGCGCCCGGGTGGCGAAGGCTGACACCCATGCCCGTCCGCAGGCTCCGGTCAGGTCCTGTCCAGTCCTCCGGGTGCCAGTCGCGCAGTACGGAGGCGAGCGCGGCAAGGCAGATCTGGTTGAGGGACGCGCCGGTGGAGCGGCTGATGGCCCGCAGCCGGTCGAGTCCGGTGTCGACGGTGTGGGCGACGCGTCGCCCGTCCAAGGGGCCGTCCAACGGCGACCACCGGCCCACCGGGCGCAGCAACGGCAGCATGTCGGCGCCGAGGCCGAGGTCGGAGCCGGACCGGGCGGGCGGCGGCGTGAGGCACTGCCGCACCATGGTGGTGGGCGGACCGAAGAGGGCGCGCAGGGCCCGCATTCCGGCCAGCCCGTCCTGGAAGGCGTGATGGGAGCGGTAGCCCAGTCCCCATCCGTCGGGGGTACTGAGCAACCACAGTCCCCACAAAGGCCGTTCGGGATCGAGCTGCGGGGTGTGCATCGCCGTGACCATCGCGTCGGTCGCCGTGACCGCCGTCGCGTCCACGTCGATCCGGTGCAGGTGCCGGCCGAGGTCGAAGGCCCGGTCCGGCTCCCAGGCGGGGTGCCGGGTCGCACCTGCCGCTCGATAGGTCAGTTCAGGGACCAGGGGCAACCGCTCGGCCACGTGCGCGGCAAGCTCCTCCAGGGACGGCGCCGGTCCGGGAAAGGTCAGCACCGCGCCGATGTGCATGGTGTTGCCGCCGACCCGGCGGGCCATGCTGAGGACGGTGCGGTCGATCGTGGTCTGCGGGATGCTCGGGCGGATGCCCGTCACTGCCGGGGGGCTGGTCACGGCGGTACTCCGGGGAGTCTTGGCGAGGGGTTCGCGGGGCGGTGGTGGACGGAGACGCGGTGGTGAACGGAAACGCGGTGGCTGTGGACCTGGCGGTCACGGCCTAGGGGTGGGCAGCCTGGCGTCCACGAGCACCGGCAGGGAGCCGGGGGCCAGGACACTGCGCGGCGCGGCCTTGGACGACCGTGTGGGAAGGGGGCGCAGGTGCCAGCGGGACACCAGGGAAGCCAGCGCCAGCGTGGCCTCCGCCAGGCCGAAGGCCTCACCGATGCACTTGTTCGCTCCCAGGCCGAAGGGCAGGTACGCCTCTCGGTGCGGATGCCCGTTCTGCCAGCGGTCGGGATCGAACGCGGCCGCGTCCGGGAAGAAGTCGTCGCGCCGGTGAATGACGTACGGGCTGCAGATCACCATGCTGCCCAAGGCGAGCTGCTCCCCGGCCAGTTCCACCGGTTCGACGGTGGTGCGCGTGATGGCCCAGGCCGGCGGATACAGGCGCAGCACCTCCTGGACCACACGGTGTGTGAAGGTCAGATCCGGCAGGTCGTCCCAGGTGGCGATGGAACCACCCAGCACCGTGTCGGCCTCGGTCTGCAGCCGGTCGAGAACGTCGGAGTGGGACCCGAGCAGCTGCACACACCAGGCCAATGCCGAGGACGTGGTCTCCGCCCCGGCGAGCACCAGGAGAGCGACCTGGTCGCACAGTTCGTGGTCGGAGAGCGGCCGGCCACTGTCGTCGCGTGCCGCCAGGAGCAGGGACAGGACGTCGTCCTGGTCGACTCCGGCCGCCCGGTACTCGGCGATGATTCCGGAGACCAGTGCGCGCCAGCGCACCAGGGCACGTCGGTAGCGGCGTCGACCGGGTGAGGGCACGGCATCCACGGCGGGCATCAACACCCGCGTGTACACGCCGCGCAGGAAGACGTCGAGGCAGTCGCGCAGTTCTTCGGCGACGGGTGCGGGGAAGTCGGAGGAGAACAGTGTCCGTACCGCGACCGCGGTGGTCAGCCGGAACATCTCGTCGACCGCGTCGACGACTTGTCCGCTGCGCCACCGGTCCGTGAGCGTCTCCACTTCGACGCTCATCACCTGGGCGTACCGTTCGAGGCGCTTGTGGTGGAAGGCGGGCTGGAGCACCCGGCGCTGCCCTCGGTGGTCGGCGCGCGGACACGAGGCGAGGCCGTTGCCGAGAGCGGCCCTGACCTTTTCGTAGAGCGGCCCCTCGCGGTCGAAGACCCGTGAGTCGGTGAGGACCCGCCGCACCAGTTCGGGGTGGCACAGCACGTACGCGTCGCGTAAGCCGATCCGTACCCGCACGATGTCCCCGTGGGCGGGCAGTGAGTCCATGAACGCCAACGGGCGGCGCAACAGATCCGGCAGGTGACCGACGACCGGCCATGCCCCGGGAGCCTGGCCGGCCCGCAGCGCCCCGGCTCCCGGGAGAGTGTCCGGCGCAACTGCCGTGTCCCGGGCGGGGATCGGTGCCCCGGACGTCGCGGGCACCGCGCGGACCCGATCGGGATTTCCCCTGATTCTCATGTCGGCTGCCCCGCCGACGCCCGGCGCTCACCGAGCACGCCCACGATCGTCTCGATGCGGTCGAGGCCGCGCAGTTCGTCATCGCTCATGTCGACGCCGAAGTCGGTCAGCAGGCGCTCCGACAGTTCGACCAACACAAGGGAGTCCAGGCCCAGTTCGCTCAGTCTGTCCTGCGGTGAGACCGCTTCGGGGGCGAGCTCGCAGGTCTGCGCGAGCAGCGTGATGAAGTCGTTCGTCATGTTTCCGGGTCTCCTCAGAGTTCGGGCCAGGTGAATGTGGTGGACGCCCAGGTGAGGCCGGCTCCGAAGGACGTGAGGATCAGCCGGTCACCCGCCTGGAACTGCCGGCGCTCCGCGGTGTGCGCCAGGAGCAGGGGGACGGAGGCGGCGACGGTGTTGCCGACCTCCGCGATGTTGGAAGGGAACTTCTCGCGCGGCATGTCCAGCCGCTGGGCGAGCGCGGTGAGGATGCGGGCGTTGGCCTGGTGAGCGACGACCGCGGTCACCGAATCGGTGTCCCAGCCGGCGAGTTCACACGCGGTGCGGCAGGAGGCGCTCATGCGGCGCACCGCGTGCCGATACAGTTCGCGGCCCTCCATCCGCATGTAGATGGCCTGTTGCGACAGTGGCACCCCGTACGAGGTCCGCCGCGACCCGGCGGGGACGTGGAGGTACTCCTGGCCGGTGCCGTCGCTGCCGAGGTCGAACGCCCCGAGCGATCCGGGGTCCCCCGGGCGACCTGCCTCGAGGACCACGGCACCCGCGCCGTCACCGAAGATCGGAGCGGTGTCCGGATCAGCCGGGTCGGTGAAGCCGCTGGCGGTGTCCGCGCCGATGACGAGCACGCGGTTCGCCATGCCGCTGCACAGCCAACCGTTCGCGACAGCAAGCGCGTAGACGAAGCCGCTGCAGGCTGCATTGACGTCCAGGGCAGCCACCGTGCCGATGCCCAGGCGCTCGGCCACCCACGGAGCTGTCGCCGGTACGAGGTGATCGGTACTGGTCGTCGCCAGGATCAGTGCCTGCACCGCCCCGGGCGATCCGCTCAGCGCCCGACGGCCGGCCTCGACGGCCAAGTCCCCTGTCGAGCAGCCCCCGGAGACATGCCGGCGTTCACGGATGCCCGTGCGCTGCTCAATCCATTCCGGCGAGACACCGAGCTTCTCGGCGAGGTCGCCGTTGGTCACCACCGACTCCGGCAGACAAGCGCCCATGGCGCGGACCACTCCTGCCGGAGCACGCCCTTGTTCCGACGTCACTTCACTGCCTCTCCGCCGTGCGGTCGGCCGTTTGCCGACGCCAAGCACCGGAGAGGAGAACGATCATGAACGGAGGTGGTTATGCAGAAATATCCGGTTTCACCCGCGAATTGGATGCACAGGCCGGCGATCCGCAGGCACCCCCGGTCTGATCACCACGGGCTCGATCCGGCTCGATCGGGCTCGATCCGGCATCGGATCGGGAGCCGAGCCGTTCGCAGGAACTCGGTTGCGAGGGGCGTGGCCACCCGCGCGAAGATGCCTGGATGAGCCAGGAGACGGATGAGATCCGCGAAGTGATCGCAGGCGAGCTGCGGCTGATGGACCCCAGTGTGCGCATGTCCCGTTCGCTCGCCCGGGAGCTACTCGACCCGGAGTTCGTCGAGGTGGGCGCATCGGGGCGGCGGTGGACGTACGACGAGATGCTGGCCGCGTTGCCCGAGCTGGACGGTGCGGCGGAGAGCGGTCCGCGCTACGAGCCTTCAGGCTTCGTGGGTGTGGTGCTGGCGCCCGGACTGGTGCATCTCACCTTCGAGACCACGATGGACGGGGCACGGGCACGACGGAGTTCGCTCTGGCGCAAGCAGGGTGCGGACGCGACGTGGCGGATGTATTACCACCAGGCCACCCCCATCCCGCCCGACAGCATGTAGGGGCACTGGTCGCCGACAACCCGGCAGACGCCCGTGCCCCCATATCCCGTAGATCCCGTGGATCCCGTGGATCCCGTGCACGGAACCCACACCAACCACCGCCTTGTATGCGTGCTCATGACAGCTTTACGCTCGGCCGCCCCGCGGCTGAGCGGGGTTGCTGCCAGTTGCTGCCTGCAGACATGAGTGAGGAAGCGGTTCGGATGCGACGACTGCTGGGACGAATCGCCCTGACGTGCGCGATGCTGGCCGGCGCCGCCGTGGTGCCCGCCGGCTCGGCCTCCGCCACCACCGCGCCGAAGGTGTGCGCTACCCCGTCGGGCTCTGACTCGTCGGGCTCCTTCGCCACCGCCGACCCGGCGCAGGAGAACCTCGACGCCGCGCAGTTGAAGGCCGCCGTGACCATGCTGAGCCTGCGGCTGCGCCTGTCCGTTCAGGTCTTCCGCAACAACTGCCTCGTAGCGACCGGGCCGCTCGACGCCGCCGGCGGGTCGCTGCACAACAACCTCTGGAGCGTCACGAAGTCGGTCGTCTCGATGCTGACGGGCATCGCCGTCGACCAGGGGAAACTGCACCTCGACGATCCCATCGACCGCTACCTTCCCCACGGCCCCGGATGGGGTGACGCCGCGCACCGTGCGATCACCGTGCGCCAGCTCCTGACGCAGACCAGCGGCCTGCGGCAATCCATCCTGTCCGAAGCCGCGACGACGGGAACGGATCCCCATCTCGCGCAGGAGGCGCTCTCCCAGCCGTTCGTGCACGAGCCGGGAACCACGTTCCAGTACAGCCAACTCGGCCCCGCCCTCCTGGCCTACGTCGTGCAGCGCGCCGTCGGCCAGGACCTCGTGGCCTTCGCGCAGCAGCGCCTGTTCGGACCGATCGGCATCAAGCCCGGAAGCTACTTCTGGCTGCGCGACCGCTCAGGAAACGCCTACGGCTACGCCCACCTGTTCCTCACGCCCCGCCAACTCGCCCGGCTCGCCCTGCTGATGAGCAACAACGGGCGCTGGAACGGTTCGCGGATCGTATCGGCCTCGTACGTCGCCGCGGTCAGCGAACCGTCCCCCACCAACGGCTGTTACGGCCTGCTGTTCTGGACCAACCGCGGCAAGCCGTGCACCGGAGCGGACATCCCCGCCGCCCAGACACTGCAACGCCATGCCGTTCCCTCGGCGCCGGCCGACACCTACGAGATGAACGGCACCGGCGGCCAGCTCGCGATCATGATCCCCAGCCTGCACATGACGGTGGTGACCACCGGATACTTCGGCAGCCTGTCCCTGGACCCACCGGTTCTGCTCGGATCGGCGCCCGACGAGATGCAATGGACGTTCTTCCGGGCCTTGATGGCCGCCGTCGAGGACACACACGTCCCCGACCCTGGCCCCTACCCCGGCGACCCCATCGATCTGGACGTGAATCCCATGAACTACCTGGATCCCGGTGTCCTGCTCAGTGACGCGATCACCAATCCGTACTGCAACCTCGTGTTCTGCAACGGGACCGTCCCTACGAAGGGGCTGCTCCAGAACCTGCAATCCCTTCCCGGACTGCTGTAGTTGCTGGTTACTGAGCTACTTCCGCTTCCGGATTCTCAGAGGAAGACGCGCGCCAACTCCATCCACTTCTGCGCGTCGTCGCCGGTCGCCGTCATATCGGTGTCGAGCCAGGGGCGACGCCGGGTGACGCACAGGCAGAAGTCCATGGCGCTGCCCTGTACTCGTTGGGCGGCCGTCTCGGGGCCCCATGCCCAGGTCTGTCCGTCAGGTGCTGTCAGCTCGACGCGGAAGGGGGCTGTCGGCTCAGGCAGTCCGACGGCGGCGAAGGACAGCGCCCGTCCCAGCACTCCCAGCAGAGCCACGTGCCGCAGCCGATCGGTGGGCGGGTGCGCCACGCCCACCGCGTCGAAGACGTCCTGCCCGTGTGCCCAGGTTTCCATCAGACGAAGGGGCACCATCAGGGCCGGGGTCACCTTCGACATGTACCAGGGGAACGCGTGGTCCCAGGGCGTGTCGCGCAGCGTCGCCGCGAGTTCCGCCCGACCGGTCCGCCACTCCTCCAGGAGCACTGATCGAGGTTTGGCGGCGCCCGCGGCTGCGGCCTTGTCAGCGTGTCCGCTGCCTTCGGCTTCCGCCCGCTCAAGCTCGGCGGTGAACGCGTCCGGAGTGCGTAAGGCGCTGAGTGCGTTGGCGTCCGACCACGCGAGGTGGGCCATCTGGTGGGCGATCGTCCAGCCCGTCGCCGGTGTGGGCATGGACCAGTCGTCGACTGCCGTGACCAGGACGTCGAGTTCATCGCCCTCAGCCACCAACGCGGCCAGGACACCGGCGTCATCCACGTCGGGGACGGCGAGGTTGTAGTTCAACATGTACGCCATGATGCGCTCTTCGGTGAAGTAGATCGTTGAAGGCTGCCGGCCGCAGTGGGACGCATGTTGAAGTCGACCTGATTGCGGAGAAACTCGGAGAAGTCGGGATTGAAGTTCTGAGCTGTGGGCCTGCTTGATGGGCCGGGAACCGACTGGTTCGGTGTCTCTGGCGTATCCGAAGCGCTGGGCGCGCAACGGGCTCCTTCTCGGAGTCGGAGACTCCGATGGCCGAAGGGCGGGTCGAGGCTCAGCGTTCGAGGGTCGTCTTGTCCCCCATCACGACCACCGGTCGGCTCTCCTTGTCGAGCCAGCGCAGCAGTTCGCGCATCCGGGGCTTGGGGAGAGTGACGCAGCCCTGGGTGGGGCCGCCGTGGTCCACGTGGAACCAGATGCCGCCGCCGCGGTTCATACCGAGCGGGCGGGTCCAGTCCAGTGGGGTGGTGCCGGGCTTGCGGTTGTAGTTGATGGCGACGACGTAGTCGAAGGCGTCGCCCAGCGGCTCGCCCTCGGCGTTGGTGCCGCGCGCGACGAAGGCCGGGCCCGTGTCGTACGGGAGCTCCGTTCCGGGGTTCGGTTCGTGGCCGCCCGCGTCCGTGAGGCCGAAGACGCCGGAGGGGGTGCGCAGGTCGCCCTGGACGTGGTGGGCGGTCCAGCCCTTGAGGGCATTGCGGGTGGGCCAGGGGGTGCCGAGCCGTCGCCAGCCGGTGGTTGCGTCGCGGACGTAGCGCTGCGCCGTGCCGGTGGTGGCATTGGCGCCGTCTCCCGTGACGACGATGGCCTGGCGGGCCGCGGCAGGTATACGGGAAAGGGTTCTGGGGCCCAGGCCCGGTATGTCCTTTGGGGCCGCCGCTTGTTCGGCCCGTACAGGACTGGGGGCGGGGGCGTGCTGGGCCGGGTCGCGAGGGATGGCGCGCGCCGTGGTGGTGCTGTCCGAGCAGCCGGTCAGGAGCAGGCCGGCGGCCAGGAACACCGCCAGGTGGAGGCGGGACGGCATGGGTGTGTGCCTTCCGTGAGTCGTGAGTGCGGTGCTGTCGGTCGAGGGGCGCGTGGAGCGCGCGTGCAGGGCGGGTCGTACGTGTGGTGCGTGTCGTACGTGTGACGCGTTCTGTTCGTTCTGTGCGTGCTGCGGCTGCGGTTCGTGCCCGGGTACTCAGGGGCCCGTCAGCCGTTTGTCTCGCTCGGCGTGATGCGGGCCGTGGCGAGGGCTTGGCGCAGGGCGGTCTCCAGTGGGGCCGTTGCCGTGGCGGGGCCGTACGTGCAGAGGGTGACCACGGCCGTCGCCGGGTGGGAGTTCGTCGCCCCGCCTACTGCGAACAGGCCGTAGAGCTCCCGTTTGGCGCCGAGCGAGCGGCAGTAGGGGCCGAGCATCCTGGTGTCGAACCCGGCGGGCGTGCGGATCTTCTTGTGGAGCGCGACACTGCGGTCGAGGGACACGGCCGCCAGTACGCTGCCGCCGTCGGTCAGCCGGTTCGGCGGGCAGGGGCCGTTCACGTCCGCCGGGCAGGTCGCGAACGGCTGCGGCAGGTCTCGCGAGGTCAGGTACGCCACCGGGCCCGCCTTGCCCCACATGCGGTCCTTGCGTGTGGCGGTCCCGTGCCAGCCGGGCGGCAGGCGCAGGGACAGGCCGTCCAGTTCGGCGTAGCGGAAGACGGTGCCCGTGGGCGCGGCCGCGGGCGGTACGAACGACGGCTCGGCGGGCGGGTCGCCGGGCAGCAGGAGGCCGGCGGCGGCGATGCCCACGAGCGCCGTGGTTCCCGCCGCGGCGGCCGCACGGCGACGGCGACGACGGCGGATACGTTCGCGTACGCCCCGCATCCGGTCCTCCGATGCGGGCAGCCGCGGCACCTCGCGCTCCAGGAACTCCCGCAGCGCGCGCTCTTGGTCGGCTTGGTCGTGGTTGCCGGTGTGGTCGCCGGCGGCGTCACTCATCGGACGTCCTCACCGGCTCCGGCACCACCGCCCGCAGCGCGCGCAGCGCCTTGGACGCCTGGCTCTTGACCGTGCCCGGCGCGCAGCCGAGCACCTTGGCCGTCTCCTCGACACTGAGGTCCTCGAAGTAGCGCAGTACAACCACCGACCGCTGCCGCACCGGCAACGCGCGCACGGCGGCCGCGAGGGCCTCCTCCTGTTCCACGCCCTCGTACGCATCGAACAAGGCGGCTCGGTCCGGGAGTTCGCCGTGCGGGACCTCGCCCCGCCAGCGCCGCCGCCACCAGGAGGCATGCGTGTGGACGAGGGCCTTGCGGATGTACGCCTCCGGCTCCCCGTCGGCGATCTTGTGCCACTTGGGCCACACGCGCGCGAGCACTGTCTGCAGCAGGTCCTCGGCGAGGTGGGCGTCTCCCGTCAGCAGCCAGGCGACCCGCAGCAGCCTGGGGCCGCGAGCGTCGACGAACGCCTCGAAGTCGTCCGTGCGCCTCCCGCCCATTCCTCAACCGCCGTTCTCTTCCGCCGCTCATACTTGGCCAACTGGCTGGTCGATGCATCAGGTTGCCTCGTGGGAGCAACTTTCTGCGAGCCCGTCGGCCGAACCGTTGGTGGTCCGGATCTCTGGCTGCCGGTGGCGCCGCGGATTGTCCGCGATCTTTCCCGGGATTGTCCGTGATCAGTAACGGACGGATCTTCTGAGCCGGGACTCTCGTCCTGACGGGTGGTCGCACGGTGACCAGGGTCGACGAGGACTGCGCAAAAGGGGACGGACATGGCACGGCACGGCGAGCAGCGGGGCTGGTACGGCAAGTTGGTCGGGGCGGCGCTCGGAGTGACACTGCTGGCCACGGGTGCCTCGGTGTGGACTGCGCAGGCCGGTGCCGCGAACGTGTCGTCGCCCAGGGAGAAGGCCCCTGTCTCCAGCGGCGTGAAGCGGGTCGCGGCGAGCATCGCGCACGCTTCCGAGGCGGGTGAACGCGGCGTCAACATCACGATCGACGACGGCCCCGACCCCATATGGACGCCCCAAGTCCTGGACGTGCTGCGGGAGTACGGGGTGAAGGCCACGTTCTGCATGGTGGGCACGCAGGCTCAGGCCCACCCCGATCTCGTGAAGAAGGTCGTCGCGGCCGGGCACCGGCTGTGCGACCACACCGTGTCGCACGACACCACCATGGACAAGAAGCCCGAGTCCTACCAGTCGCGGCAGATCGTCGACGCCGAACGCATGATCACCGAGGCGTCCGGGGGCGTACGGCCGATGTACTACCGGGCACCCGGCGGAGCCTTCACCCCCTACAGCCGCGACCTCGCCGCCTCCCGGGGCATGCGGCCGCTCGGCTGGAACGTGGACACCAAGGACTTCGAGCAGCCGGGCACCGACGCGATCGTCGCCACCGTCCAGGAAGAACTGCCCAACGGGCCGACGCTCCTCTTCCACGACGCGGGCGGCGACCGCACCCAGACCGTCGAGGCCCTGCGCCGACTGCTCCCCCAGCTCAAGCAGCAGGGCTACTCCTTCGGCTTCCCGGTGCGGTGAACCACTGCGTCCTGCGGGGCTCCGGCTCCCGGTGAGATGTCGTGCGGCGGCGTCTCCCGGTCGTCAATACGCGCGCCTCGCGCCGGCTCACAGGCGTCCGAGCAGTTCCCGCTTCTTCTCTGCGAACTCCTCGTCGCTCAGGATGCCCGCCCTGTGGAGGTCGGCCAGTTTCTCGATCTGCGCGAAGACGTCCGGGGGTTCGGGGGCGGCCGCAGTCGCAGCCGGCGCTGGAGGGGGTGTGCTCGCGGCGGCGATGCCTTCACGGACGGCGTCTGCCAGCGGGGCGAGGTCGTTCTTGACGATGCCCTTGATCACTGCGTTGTTCCCGGACACGAACACCCGCAGCTCGCCCGTGACCATGCCGCTCTTGGTCTGCACCGAGCTGATCAGGCGCAGCGGGAAGTCCTCCTTGGCCTGACTGACCAGACCGTGGAACAGGAACAGCAGCCGCAGGTTCGTGAGGACGAGGATGCCCTGCCGGTCCGCGTACGTGCCCTGGGCGATGAGCTGGACCTCCTCGCCGTCGTGCAGGTGCTCGGCGAGCTTCTTCAACTCGCGCCCGCCACCCAGCCGGTTGCTCATGCGCGCGGCGGCCGCCACGATGTCGGGACGCTCGCCGCTCGGGTCGAGCTTCGCGGCCAGCTTCTCGCCCCGGTCCTGCCGCCCTGCCGCCTGCCGCTCCTCGCTCTGTGCCTGCAGCGTGGCGCTCTTCTCCTCGAGGCGCTGCGCGTAGGCGTCGAGCTTGCCGACATGGTGGGCTTGCGGGTCGTCCGCGGCCGCGTACACCTGGGCGCTGTCCACGCCCTGGCTCCGGTTCATCGCGACCACCTTCTGCAGGAACGCGGCCAGCTCCCGGAACGCCTCGCGCTGCTTGTGCCGGAACAGGACGGTGTTCGGGTCGGATGCCGCCGTGGTCGCCGTCAGCGCCGGGAGCGGCTCGCCGCCGAAGGCAATCTGGAGATGCCCGTTGACCAGGCGTGACGCATCCTTGAAGGCCACGTCCGAGACGGCCGCCAAGGGCAGCGTGCGCGACGGGACGCGCTGACCGGACAGCTTCGCCGCCATCCCCTGCCGGAGGATCGTGATCGTGTGATCGTCGACTTCGATCCGCCCGGTGTAGCCGTCGTATGCACCCATAAATCCATACTGCCACTGCATCCCCACGCACCGCCCCTGCCGGTACGTCGGAGGCTGTGGAAGAAAGCGGGGCGCCCCGATCAGGCGCCCCGCACAAGAGGCCGGCCACTCCCCCTGGCAGGTCAGCCGGCCGTCACCGTGAAGCTCTGCGCGGCCGAGCCATCACAGGTCCGCTGGGTGAGTTGCGTGCTGTTCGTGGCCGTCGCGGCCGCCGTCAGGCACTTGCCGCTGTGGCGGGCCGTGAAGTGGTAGCGGCCCGTCGTCGTCTCCTTCACCGGGAGCCATTGCTGGTTCTGGCCGCCTCCGTAGGACCAGAGTTGGAGGGGTGCGTTGTCCGCGGTCGATACGTCGGTCACGTCGATGACCTGTTGGGGGTTCGGGCGTACGGCGATGCGGCGGTATCCGTTGTCCGTCGCGGTGAGGCGGAATTGCTGGGCCTGGGTGGTGTTGCAGGTGTACTGCTGGATCGCGGTGCCGTTCGTGGTGGCGGCCGCGCGGGCGTCGACGCAGGTGCCGTTGCCGGCGTTCTTCAGGGTGTACCAGGACGTCTCGTCGAGGGTGTCGTCCTGTGGGGGCGTGGAGTTGTCCGCACCGCCGAGCCATCTGAGGCCGTCCAGCAGGAAGCGGTTCTGCTGCGCGCTGGCGAACGTCGATGAGGTGCGGGTGTTGGTGTCGTAGTTCATCGCGTTGTGGCCGAAGTTCGCGTACAGCATCTTGTACTTCGTGTTGGTCCACAGGATGGGGTAATAGCCGCTGTACCAGGACTGGTTGGGGTCGGTGCCCAGCGGGAAGCTGCTGGGGTCCACGGACGCGAGGATCGTGATGTCGGAGTTCTGGCGCAGGTCGTTGGACCAGCTGTACCACTCGCTGACCGACGACGTGAACGTGGCGGGCAGGTTCGCCGTGGACGGGTGGGTGCGGTCCTCGACCTTGAGGGTCGCCGACGTCGGGCCCCAGGTGTTGGACTTGAAGTTGCCGCTGCCCAGGAAGGTGTTGTGGTACCAGGACCAGCTCGCCGCGTCCGTCGTGAACGCGGAGACGTGGAAGCCCATCCAGGCGCCGCCGCCGCGCATGTACTGCTCGAAGCCGGTGCGTTGGGCGGCGGTCTGCGGGAGGTCGTCGAGGAAGAGGACGACCTGGTAGGCGTTGACGCCGCCGTTGGCGAGGAGGTTCCAGTCGTTGCTGGCGGTGTAGGTGAAGCCGTTCGCGGCCGCCTGCTTGGGCAGCCAGTCGTTGGCCTCCTTCTCGAAGTCGATGTGGGCCGCGTCCCAGGTGCCGCTGTAGAGGCCGAGCACCTTGAAGGGGGCCGCCGCCGCTGTCGCCGTGCTGCTCGGGTGGGCGGCGGCGGCCGGTGGCGCGGCCAGGCCGAGCAGGGCCGCGAGCACCAGGAGGGTGCGTCCTATGTGTCGATGCATCGGGTGTCCGTCCTTCCGGTCGTCTACGGGTAGGTGGTGAGGTAGGCGACGTTGGAGGTGGAGTTGGACGGGCCTCCCGTGTTGTTGATGACGTGGCTGATGGTGCCGGTGCCGCCCAGTGAGACGGTGACCATGTCGTGGAACCTGACGCCGGAGGTGTTCGGCACCTCGAAGGCGCGGTCGGCGACGACGCTGGAGTTGGTGCTGAAGTAGCAGTAGCTGCCGAGTCCCCACGCCTCGTGGCTGGTGACGGAGTCGGCGACCTTGTAGGCGGGGTAGCCCTTGCCGCTGCCGTTCATCCAGGCGGCCTGGTTGGGCGGGTCGTAGGGCATCTCGTTCTGGAAGAAGTACGTGCGGCCGGCGTTGCCGTTCCAGATGACCTGGGTCTTCTGGAAGTGTTCGACGAAGAGACCGTACGCGGTGACGTTCGCGCCGTTGACGACGAAGCCGGTGTCGGCGGTGTTGGTGGTCCAGCCGACGGTGCCGCCGTTGCCGTGGTCGGCCCGCCAGATCCAGGTGTGGTCGACGATGGTGTTCGCGCTGTTCACGACGACCGAGTTCGTCGCCTTGCCCACGGTGGCGCCGCCGATGCGGACGAAGAAGTCCGAGAGCTGGATCGGGTCGGCGGCGTGGTTCGCGGACGCGCCGTTCGGGCCGATCCGTACGAGGGTCTGGGAGTTGGTGGTGCCCGCGTCGATCAGCAGGCCCGCCAGCTGGATGCCGTCGACGTCCGCGGTGCTGATCGCGGTGATCCCGCCGTCCGGTACGAGGGTGGCGAGGCCCATGCCGAGGACGATCGTGTCGGGGCGGGTGATGTCGAGCGTCTGGTTGAGGTGGTAGACGCCGGGGGTGACCAGCAGGTTCTTGCCTGCCGCGAGGGCCGCGTTCATGTCGGCGGCGGTGGCGCCGGGCTTGACGATGAAGAACTGGTCGAGCGGGAGTGACGTGCCCGCCGGGGTGTTGCCGCTCCACGTCGTGCCGGTGGCGTTGGCCCGCAGGGCGGGCACGAACACCTTGTAGGCGCCTGCCCCGTCCACGTAGAGGAACGGCTTCTCGCGGATCGTCGGGGTGCTCGCGACGTTCGTGTACGTGGGGAAGGACTGGGCGGGTGCGCCCTGGTCGCCGACGAAGACCATGTTCCAGTTGGAGCCCGACCAACTGCCCATCTGGGAGTTGCGGGTCAGGAACTGCTGCTGGGAGCCGGAGCGGATCTGGCCGTCGACCTTGGTGTCGGAGATGAAGCCGCCGCTGGACCAGCCGCCGTCGTCGAGCGCGAGGTTGCCGCGCACGTGCATGCGCCGGTACGGGGCGGCCTGCGAGACGGCCCAACGGTCGGTGCCGCCGGTCGGGTTGACCGACATGTTCTCCGCGGAACGCCAGAAGTTCTGTGTGGCGTTGCCCTGGAACCAGTCGGCCTCCGCGTGCACGGAGCCGTTGATCGTCACGTCGTCCGGGGACAGGCCGAGTCCCGCGACCTGGGTGTAGAAGCCGACGTTGGCGTTGGCACTGTACGTACCCGGCTTGAACAGCAGGGCCTGGCGGGCCGCGCCGAACTGGTTGGTCTCCTGCTGGGCGAAGACCGAGTTCAGCTTGGACTGGATGCCGGCGGACGACATCGACGGGTCGAAGACGGTGACGTTGGGGCCGAAGTCCGGGGTACCGGGCGGGTTCGTCGTGCCGCCGCCGAGCGTGAAGGACTGCGCGGCGGTGCCGTTGCAGGTGTACTGCGCCAACTGCACGCTGTCCGCGGTGGAGGCGGCCGGCACGTCGAGGCACTTGCCGCTGTTGCGGTTCACGAAGTGGTACGCGCCGTCGGCCTCGGCGACGGGCAGCCACTGCTGGTTCGCGCCGCTGGAGTACGACCACAGCTGGACGGCGGCCGAGTCGGCGGTCGACACGTCGGTGACGTCCCACGCCTTACTGCCGTCCAGGGCACTGTTCACGCGGTAGTAGCCGCCGCTGGTGGCCACCAGCTGCCAGTTCTGGGCGCTGCTGCCGTTGCAGCTGTACTGCTGCACGGCGGTGCCGTCGGCGCTCGCCGCCGCTCGGGCGTCGACGCACTTGCCGCTGCCCTTGTTGATCACGGTGGTGGCGCCGGTCGGGAGCGCGGCGGCCGCGGCGGGTGCGGTGCCTGCTGCGCTGGGCTGCGCGCTCGCCGGTGTCTGCACGGCGAACTCGACGCCCGTCGCGGTCGTCGCCACGAGTGCGATCGCGGTGAGGGCTCTGGGTATCCGGTGTCTGGGCGCGGATCCGGGCACGTGTCTGAGCGCGGATGTGAACACGGAGGTCTCCTGTGGGGGGTGGGCCGTCAGCCGGTGTACTTGGCGAAGATGCCGGTGAACTGCCAGGCGCTCTGCGACACACCCGAGCAGGTGTCGTCGTTCGGGTAGGCGCCGGAGCAGGGCCGGTCGCGGTTCGCCGACCAGAACGTCAGGCGCGCGAGGTGGTGCTGCTGCGCGTAGCCGAGGATGGTCTGGAAATCGGCGGGGGTGACGGTCTCGTTGTCGTCGGTGATCCCGTTCATGGACGAGATGCCCATGCCGCGGTACGCCTGGTCGTCGCTGTAGCCGTACGCGTTCTTGAGGGCGTTCTTGAGGCCCTCGGCCGCCCGGGTCGTCAGCGTCCCCATGTTCTGGCCTGCACCGCCGAAGTCGAACGGCATGATGGTCCAACTGTTCACCGTGAGACCGGAGTTGGCGGCCCGGTTGATCAGGCTCGTGTCCGGTCCTGACTGGCCGGTGCCGATGGTGACGTACACCTTGATGCCCGGGTTGTTGGCCTTGACCGTCTTGAGCGCGTCGACCGTGCGCTGCTGCACGGTCCCGTTGCTGTAGGCGTCGGCCTCCAGGTCGATGTCGATGGCCTTGAGCCCGTACGCGTCGATGACCTTCTGGTACGCGCCGGCGAGCGCGGAGGCGCTGGTGCAGGAGCTCTCCAGCTTGTTGCCGCTGTAGCCGCCGAAGGAGGGGATGACGTCGCCGCCGTTCGCCCGGACGGTGTTGACGGTCTGCTGGTCGACGCCGCCGGTGAGCGGGCGGCCGCCGTCCCACTGGGGGTTGCAGGTGCCGTTGCTGAGGACGAAGGCGAGGGTGAACCACTTGACGCCGGTGGCGTTCATGACGGTGGCCGGGTTGGGCGGGCTGCCCCAGCCGTTGTAGAGGTACGGGGCGACGGCCATCGGCGCGGCCGCGGGGGGCGTGGTGCCGCCGCCGCTGGGCGCGGTCCACTTCTGGTTGGCGGCGCCGGTGCAGCTCCAGATCTGGACCGGGGTGCCGTTCGCCGAGGTGTTGCCGGTGACGTCGGCGCACTTGCCGGACTGCTGGCCCACGAGGTCACGGGCGGCGGTGACGGTCCACTTCTGGTTGGCGCTGCCCGCGCAGTCCCACAGCTGGAGTCTGGCTCCGTTGGCGGTCGAATTGCCGGTGACGTCAAGGCACTTGCCGAGGGCGCGGACGGTCCCGTCGGTGCCGACGGTCCACTGCTGGGCGGCGGTTCCGTTGCAGTCGTAGAGCTGGACGGCCGTGCCGTTCGCGGAGCTGGCCGCGGCGACGTCGAGACACTTGCCGCCGAGTCCGGTGATGGTGCCGGTGGCCGCGGAGGCGGGGGACGCGGCGAGTGCGGTCGCCGATCCCGCGAGCAGGGCGGTGGCGAGCAGGGCGCGCAGGGCGGTTTTACGGGTGGAGGCGTGAGCGGGTGCGGGGGCCTGGGGGGTTATGGAGAACGTGGGGGACATCGGGAACATCGGGGACACGGGGGTTCACAGCCCTTCATGGGAGGCCGTTGATGGGGGGTGCAGATGTTCATGGGTATGAACACCGGGTGCATTCATGAAGCTGTGGCGAACGGGAACCTAAAGGTCTGCACCAAAGTCGTCAAGAGATGAAACCAAGATGGCCGTCAACGCGGCCACGTCCACGAGGACTTGAACACAGCAAAGCGCCCGGTGGGCCTCCCGGGGGATCCAACAGTACTTAATTCAAGGCGTGTTAAGAAGGGTGCCGTCGCGGTACGACTTGCGCGCACTGGTGATTTCGCCGATGGCACCCGGGCCCGTTGCCCCCACCCTGATCCGGACCAAGCACCCGCACACCCCCGTCAGGAGGGCTCCATGGGCTCCACCCGTCCCTCGCACCGCCCGCGCCGGCTGCTCGGCGTACTCGCGGCCACCGCCGCCGCGTTCGCCTTCTTCTCCTCCACCACGACTACGGCGGGCGCCGACCCCGCCTCGGCCGCCGTCGCGCAGGCCACCGCCGCGCGGACCACCGCCCAGGCCGCCGCCGCGCAGCCACTGTCCACCAGTACGCCGGTCGTCTTCGTCCACGGCTACACCGGCAGCGCCTCCAACTGGGTCACCGCCATGAGCGTCTTCCGCGCCAACGGCTGGTCCAGCTCCAACCTCTTCGCCTACGAGTACAACTCGTACGGCAACAACATCACCAACGCCCAGGGCCTCGCCTCCTACGTCGACACCGTGAAGGCACGGACCGGCGCGAGCAAGGTCGCCATCGTCAACCACTCGATGGGCGGGCTCGTCAGCCAGTACTACCTGAAGGTGCTGGGCGGCAACACCAGCGTCAGCCACCTCGCCTCGATCGCGGGCGCCAACCACGGCACGACGTACGCCGGCGCCTGTCTGATCTACACGACCTGCCAGCAGATGTACCCGGGCTCCTCGTTCATCTCGCAGATCTCGTCCGGTGACGAGACGCCCGGCTCCACCAAGTACGCCACCTGGTACTCGGCGTGCGACGGCATCATCATTCCCTACACGAGCACCCGGCTCGACGGGGCGACCAACAACAACGTGGCCTGCCAGACCCACATCGGGTACCTGACGGACACCGTCGTCCTCGGTCAGATCGCGCGGTTCGTCGCGTCCTGATCGCTGAACCACTGAGCTCCCGGGGCGGGCCCGGCCGTTGAAGCGGCCGGGCCCACTCTGACGTGTCACGCTGCTGCCCGGCAGGCGGCGGGGCGGCTCAGGGTGCCGTGGAGCGGAAGAGCGCGAGGAGAGCCTGCGCCGGCGCGGTGTCCGCGTCGAAGAACTGCGTCGTCAGCGACGGCGGAACGGCCGCTCCCTGCAGCCGGATCTCGTGGCAGTTGAAGCAGAACGCCGCCTCGAAGAGGGCCTGGTCGAGCGAGTCCCCGTACGCGCGGACGCCCCAGCCGGGCGAGAAGCCGCAGCGGTGCTGTTCGCTGCCGGGCAGCGTGCCCATCAGGGCCAGGGCGTCGGCCGTCTCGGCGCCGGTCCAGTGGGCGGTCGCGGGGCCGGGGTACGCGGCGCCTCGTCCAGCCGGCAGGCCGGTGATCCGGACGACCTCGATCAGTGCGGTGGCCGCTGCCGCCTCAACAGGTATCTCCATGGGGACAGTGTCGCCGTGTCATCGGGCAGTTCGTGCCTGGTGGGCCACTGCGGCGCCATGCACTCGGCGAACCGTTGGGGCGACACTTCCCGTGTGAACCACGTTCGTTGCCAACATCCCTGCTCCCGAGGTCACTTGACGCAGAACGTCCTCTCGGCCGCCACCGGGTCGGCGGGAATCCGCAGTCGCGTGCGTTCCCAGGCCCCGGTGAGGTTGTGCCAGAAGCGCGAGACGGTGAGCGGAGTGCGGAACGAGTCCTGCAGTTCGGCGATCGCGCCGCAGGTCAGCGCGTGGCGGGCGGCGCGTACGGCCGGGGAGTCGGCGGGTGAGGGGTCCGTGTAGTCGGCGATCACCCAGGCTCGGTCGATCGGCTTCTCGTGGCCAGCCTTCCTGAAGACGACCGGCTGGGTATGGGCGCCGAGCGGGTTCGCCAGACTCAGGGAGTCGGTGGCGGTCTCGTCCAGCGGGATCGCCACCCCTACGTGGCCGAGGCGCGCTTCCACGCCGGCGAAGCGAACGCCGGGGTGGCGCTGCGCGGACAGCGGCAGGGCTTCGACCTTCCGATCGTACGAGGTCTCGATCAGGACGACCCGCTCGCCCGCTGCCTGCAGCCGCCGGACCTCGCGTGCGAAGAGGAACGTACGCGCGGCGTGCGCGGACTGGGTGACCGGGTGGTCCTGGCCGGTGGCGCCGACGTAGCCGGTGTGTTCGTCCACGACGAAGTGGGAGCCGTCGTCGCTCGTGGGCGGGGGCCGCCAGAGGAGCAGGCAGGATCCGGCCCAGACCGTGAGCGCGACGAGTGCGGAGGCCGTGGTCCGGGTGAGCGGGACGAGAAAGCCGGGCAGCAGTACCAGGAACAGGCCCGGCAGCAGCATCCTGCCGTGCATGAAGTCACCGCCGACCTTGGTGACGAACAGGGCCGAGGCCAGTCCGGCGGCGACCGGTGCAGCCGCGATGATCAAGGTGCGGCGTCCGTCCGGCGCGTCGTGGACCGCGGCCGCGACCGGGACGGCCAGAGCGGCGACCAGCGCCAGCGGCAGCCACAGATGGTACGGGGCGATGAAGTCGGCGAGATAGAACAGGCCCCGGTCCCACAGTGTCCAGGACGCCTCCTTGGTCACCGCGGGGAGCGGGACGAGGATGCCGTAGTACCCGGCGCGGAAGACCTCGTAGCCGACCGGCAGTGCCAGCCCCGCGGCGAGCGCGGTCAGCATGTGCCGGAGTCTCGGGCGGACGAGCGCGTAGAGAACCACCGCGTACACGGCGGTGACCAGGGCCAGGTCGGGGCGCACCAGCGGGCCGGCCCCCAACAGCACGGCTGCCGGGACGAGTTGACGACCGGAGCGGCCGGTGTGGACGAGTGCCCACCAGGTCGCTCCCAGCCAGCAGAAGGCGAGTCCGGTCTCCAGGCCCGAGGTGGCGTAGTCCCACGTCGCCTGTACGGGCAGCAGGGCGAGCACGCCCAGGGGAACGACCCGGGCCGGTCTGCCGTACAGCGTGAGGGTGCCGAGCAGCGCGAGGACGAAACCGGTGGTGCACAGGACGAGCCCCAGCCAGACGGCGACGGTCGCCGGATCCTTGCCGGTCGGCAGGGCGGCGGCCGCCACCAGCCACTGCCACAGCGTGCCCGTCGAGGTCTCCACGCGCTCGCCGATGTTGAAGACGGGGCCGTTGCCCGCCAGGATCTGCCGGACCACCCGCGTGTAGATCAGGCCGTCGTCGCCGATCCAGCGGTGGTTCCACCCGGCGAGCAGGATCCAGCACGCCGGGAGGACGACGGCGAGGGTCCGCCATGGGAAGCCGCGACCCGACCGCGTGGTGGGGAGAGCCGAGGGAGAGGGGGCGGGTACGTAGGGCAGCTGCTTGCCCTCGGGTGGAGCGGTCACGGAGGATCCAAGTCAGGAGTTCGGCCAGATCGCATAGCTGCTCGAAGGTGTGGGCTCACCCTGGCACGCGGTGCGCGTCGATCCGCGCGTCGGGGAGCGCGAGCGCCGTCGGGTCCCGGCCGTTCACTCGGATGGCTGCGGTGGCGGTCACCGCGTGAGGCAACACCCTCACCCTGCCTGCTTGGCTGCGCCTGTCCGGCGTCCAACTGGTCGTCCTCGACTCCGGCATGGTGTCTTCGGACGAATCACCGAACCGTGGACGAAGTCGGCGGTGGCCGACTCCGTCGCGGTGTTCCGGCGCTTCAGTTGTCGAAGACCAGGTCGAGGACGCGGCTCATCCGCACGTCGTAGAGGTGGGCTCCCGGCTTCGCCACGACTTCGGTCCGGTCGTACTTCCAGCCGTTGGTGATGCCTTGGTAGTGCCGGTGGTGGAGGTGCGTGGTCGGTTGGGCGCCGGAGCCGTCGACGCTGTGCACGCGCCACTGTGTGGTGCGCCAGTCCAAGTGGCCGGGCAGGAGCGTCCACTTGGCCGTGGCGGCTTTGCCCGTGCGGTGACGGTAGTCGACGAAGCGCCGCTGCCGGGTGGGGCTCATGGGGTGCGACGTCGCCATGGCCATCCAGTGCCCGTGGTAGGTGACCACGCCTGTCTCGGACTCCGCAGCATGCTCGAAAGCCGATCGGCCGTCGTCGGCCAGGACGAGTTCGTCGATGTCCGCGTTGATGACGCCCGCCGCCTTGGTCAGGTACCGGAACCTTCCGTGTTCGAGCAACGAATACTGGCAGTAGTCGGAATCCCAGACGTTGTTGGGGCCTCGCTCCGCACCCCAGGGGTAGTTCCAGGCGACGACGACCGCCGTCGTGATTCCGTCGACCTCGGCGATCGCGTCCGCGACGTCCTGCGGGGAGTACCGGGTCGAATTGTTGTCGTAGAAGACGATGCCCGTCACGCCGTGAACGACGTGGTAGTAGTGCAGGTAGTCCTTGAGCCAGACGAGATCATTGTCCTTTGACACCGTGATGATGGCGCGCTGTCCTGCGAACAGGTCCGATTCGTCGGGTGCGATGTCCATGGAGAATGCGGTACCGCCCACGGTGAGCGTCAATGCGTTGCCGTCAGGTGCGTCCACGATGCGCGAGCGTTGCGTGCGGCCCCAGTCGCTCAAGGACAGGGAATCATTCACGGGCACGCCGTCCACACGCCAGTCCGCGCCTTCGAGCGCCGAACGCAGATTGCGCAGCGGCGGGCCGGAGAGCCACACGCCGTCTTCGTGCCGGAACGCGTCGTAGTACAGGGTCCTGCTGTCGAACTTCTCCAGGTAGTCGGGTTGCTGGTCGGCGGGCTTGCGGGGCGGTTCACGGCGCAGCGCGGAATGCGCGGGCAACGTGATTCCGCTCGGATCGACGACCTTGATGATTTTCTTCTGCGGTTGTCCGGCAGCTCGACGGTGATCCCAGGCGGATTTCGCGCGGCGCAGCGGCTGAAGGAATTCCTCCATGGGGAGGGGGCCGGATCTGCGCTCGGAACGGCTGATGGTGTCGCTCAGCTGAGCGACTCTCTTTTCGATCCTCACCATTTCCCTGCGCAGGCTTTCCGTGCGGTCCGCCACGGATGCCGGCTCGCCACGTTCGACGGCCTCTGACGTCATGGATCGCCCCTCTCCTCTTGCCCGTTGCGCGCGATGCTCTTCAAACGCCTGACCGCACCTCGGCGCGGGCTTTCAGCTCCAACAGATCGCGCAGCATACAGTCGCGCGCGGGCCTTGAGGACCGCCAGGACAGAGGGAACATTCCCGCACGCATGTCATTTTCATATTTACACAGAAGGAAAATGCTGCGGGCTTCTCCCGGCGGGGCCGTGCCCTTGCACATAACCCGTCGTTAACGCGAGCGACGCGTGGCGTACCCCGCTGAGACCGGCTGCGTCTACGTGCTTCTCCTTGCCCACGCGCGTGCTTCGCAGGAGACGCCCGGCAGCCCAGAGAAAGGCTCCAGGTGTCCCTCGTTCCCCGGTTGAGCGTCGTCGTGCCCGTGTACAACGTGGAGCGTTATCTCGCCGCGTGTTTGGACTCGCTGGTCGCGCAGACCTTGCGGGAGCTGGACATCGTGGTGGTCGATGACGGGTCGCCCGACGGCTCGGCGGCGATCGCCGCCGAGTACGCAGCACGTGACTCCCGGATCCGGCTGGTGCGCCAGGACAATGCGGGGCTCGGTGCGGCGCGCAACGCGGGTGTGGCCGCGGCCGACCCGCGCACCGAGTACCTGGCCTTCGTGGACAGCGACGACACCGTGCCGCCGGACGCCTACCGGACGATGGTGGACAGTCTCGACGTGACGGGGTCGGACTTCGCCACGGGGAACGTGCACCACGTGAACTCGGCGAAGACCTGGCAGGTTCCGCTGTTGTCGATGCTGGGCAAGCAGACGCGGCCCGCCACCCACATCCGCGAGTTTCCGGGACTGGTCGCGGACCGTATCGCGTGCAACAAGGTCTTCCGGCGGTCGTTCTTCTCGGAGCACGGCCTCGTGTTCCCCGAAGGGGTGCTCCACGAGGACATCCCCGTCGTGGTTCCCGCGCACTATCTCGCGCGCGCGGTGGACGTCATCGCCGACGTCACGTACTACTGGCGGACGCGCGACGCGGGCGCGGAGGCATCGATCACCCAGCGGCGCACGGTGCCCAAGGCAGTGCGCGATCGCGTCGCCGCGGTGCAGCACGTCTCCGACTTCCTCGCCTCGCGCCCGGAGCCGGAGTACGCCGCCCACAAGCGTGCCTACGACGCGCGGACCCTCAAGGACGATCTCAAGATCTTCCTCGATGTGTTCCCCGAGGGCGACGACGAGTTCCGCACCACGTTCATGACGGCGGTCAACTCGTTCCTGGACACGATCGACGAAGAGTTGGTGCTCGCCCTGCCCATCGCCCTGCGGGTGAAGTGGCTGCTGGTGCGCGCACGGCGTACGCAGGAGCTGGTCGCGCAGATCGCTGCCGAACGCAGCCGCGAGCCGCTGGAGATGAAGGGACTGGTGCGCAAGTACGCGGCCCCCGCGGCGCTGCGCGACTCGGACCTGAAACTGCCGAAGAAGTCTCTGCGCTTCGATCGCGAGCTGAACCTGAAGACGCCCTTGCGTGACGCCCGCTGGGAGGCCGGCAAGCTGGTCCTCTCCGGGGACGCCTGGATCCACCGGATGGATGCGCCGAACCGCTTCTCCACGGTCAAGGTGCTGCAGTTGCGGCGCACAGGCAGCCGTCGGCGCATCGTGATTCCCCTGCGCAACCGCTACAGCCCGCTGTGCACCACCGATTCGGGGCAGGCGCTGCACAACTACGACTGGGCCGGCTGGCAGTTCGTCCTGGACCCCGAGCGGCTGCGTGGCCGGGGCGGGCGCTGGGAGGAGTCGACCTGGAGTGTCGGCATGTTCGTCATGACCGGCGCGCAGCGACGCAAGCTCGGGGTGCAGGCGTCGGGTGCTTCACGCGCTCACTATCCGCCCTACCGCTGGCTGGACGACGAGTTCCGGCTGCGTCCGTTCATCACCAAGAACCAGCTCAAACTGCGGGTGGAGAGGATCCAGGCGGTCGTCCTCGCGCACCATCCGGATCCGTCGACGGACGGTGTCACCGTCGAGGGCGACATCCGCACCGTCCTCACCGATGACGAGGCAGCTTCCGCCGTGCTGCGTGTGCGGTCGTCCGACACCGACCACGTGCTGAACCTGCCGCTGGACGTCTCGGCCCGCGATGAACGCGGACGGCGCTCCTTCCGCATCACCGCTCCCCTGTCCTCGTTCGCGGGCGAAGCCCCTTCGTGCAGCTGGTCCACCGACATCGTGGTGTCCGACGGGCCCGGCGCCGAGGAGCGCAGGTTCGGCGCTGTCATGGCCGACGGACTCTGCGACGCGTCGTACTCGTTGAACACGCCTGGTGCGGACGGTCCGGCCACCGAGATCGCCGTGATTGCCGGCCACACCGGCTACTTGAAGTTCCGGCACCGCCCTGTCCACGCGCTCCTGACCGAGTTGGAGGAGGGCGACTCCGGCTTCCGGATGGTCCTCACCACGGGCGCCCGTACGTCGAACCCCTCGCTCGTGGTCTGTGCCAACGGCCGGTTCGAGGAGCGGCTCGTGCCGATGCGTCGCGTCGGCGGACCCGTGGGCGGCCGCACGACGTTCGAGGCGGTCTTCGACCCGGCGCGCACCGGCCGTGAGGGGGACAAGCCGCTGCCCGTCGGGCGCTGGGACTTCAGGCTGCGCGACGACGGCCACCCGGATGACGTCCCCGTCTGCCTGGACCGGCTCCTGTCGGAGACGCTCCCTCACCACACGGTCCGACGGGGCCGCCGCTACTGGATGGAAGCACGCCGCTTCGACCAGGTGCAGCTCAACTGCCGCAGCGAGCTCAGCGACCTGGAGCGCGGACCCTACCGGCAGCTCGAACTCCGCACCAGCGTCTACCGCCGCCTGCACCGCACCGCACCGCTGCGCGACCAGGTCTTCTACTTCTCCTACAACGGCAAGCAGTACTCCGACAGCCCGCGCGCCATGCACGAGGAACTCCTGCGGCGAGGCACACACCTGCGGCACCTGTGGGCAGTGCGCGACGGGCAGGTCTCGCTGCCCGCGGGCACGGAACCGGTGCCCATGTGGAGCCGCGCATGGTTCGAGGCGCTCGCGACGAGCCGCTACATCGTGACGAACGGACACCTGCCGGAGTGGATCGAGCGGCGGCCCGGCCAGGTCGTCGTCCAGACCTGGCACGGCACCATGCTCAAGAAGATCGGCCACGACATCGAGACGCTGCACTTCGACAAGGAGTACCAGAACCGGCTGCGGCTGGAGGCCCAGCAGTGGAGCCTTCTCGTGTCCTCCAACCGGTTCTCCACCCCCATCCTGAAGCGCGCGTTCTCCTTCGACGGCGAGATCGTCGAGACGGGCTATCCGCGCAACGACTACCTCTACCGGTCGGACATCGAGGCCTTCGCAAAGGAAGTGCGGGAGAAGATCGGCATCCCGCACGGCAAGAAGGTCGTGCTGTACGCACCTACGTGGCGTGATGACCTCAAGCACGGTGCCGGGCGGTTCAAGTTCGACATGCAGCTCGACGTCGAGGCGGCCAGGGACGCGCTCGGCAGCGACCACGTCCTGCTGGTGCGCCGCCACTCCAACATCGTCGACCGCGTACCGGGCGCCGACAACGGTTTCGTGTTCGACGTGTCGGACTACCCGGACATCGCCGACCTCTACGCGGCCTGCGACATCCTCGTCACGGACTACTCCTCGGTGATGTTCGACTTCGCCCACACCCGCCGGCCCATGCTGTTCTTCACCTACGATCTCGAGCACTACCGGGACACCCTGCGCGGCTTCTACTTCGACTTCGAGAAGAACGCGCCCGGCCCCCTGCTGCGCACCTCGGAGCAGGTGATCGACGCCGTGCGCTCCATCGACACGGTCCGCACCGACCACCGGGACCGGTACCGCACGTTCCTGGAGACGTTCTGCGACCTCGACGACGGGCGCGCTTCCGCGCGGGTCGTGGACCGCATGCTCGAGATCGGTACCGCCTGAGCGGGTCAGCCTCGTCGCCCGGTCTCGACTCTGAACAGGACCGTGCCCTGTGGGCCGTGCTCCACCTCACCGACTCCCGGTAGCCGGTCGAACGTCTTCGCCTGCGCCGGCGTCGCGAGAATCCAGCGCACGTCGTACCTGGCGAGTGCCTGCAGCCTGGACCTGGGAGCGGCGGTCGGCGCGAAGACGGTCCGCAGCGCCGACCACCGTGCGGCCGCCTCCCTCCCGGCGAGTGCCGGGTCGGGCCATGCGGGGCTGACCAGAGACATGCCGTAGGCGGGGATCAGGTGGTTCAGCGGCTTGGCGGTCGCCGCGACGACATCGCCGCGCTTCATGTGCACGGCGGCCCAGTCCGGGTGCGGCCACAGTTCATAGGGCTGGGGCAGCAGTCGCCTGGCCGCGGCCACTCTTGAGTCGGGCACCAGCCACACGAGCGGAGACGCCCGGTACTGCTCGGCGCATGCGCCCAGCCGGGCGCTGTCACACATTCCTGCCGCGCCCGGTCGTAGAGAACGGCCCCCGGCCTACGCGCACTCCACTTCGGACGGTGCTCGCCGTCGACGGCCCTCCTGTCCTCCCCACCCTCCTCCAGATCAGGACGTCATGAGTCAGTCCACGAACGCGTTCTCCGCCTGGTACCGGCCGATGCGCGCCCGGCACGCCGGTGAGGAGCACCGGGCCGCCAGCGCGCTGGAGTTGTTCTTCGACCTTTGCTTCGTCGCCGCTGTCGCGCAGGCGTCGTCGGCGTTCGAGCACGAGATCGCGTCGGGCCGGGCGGGGCACGGGCTGGTCGGTTATGCGCTCGTGTTCTTCGCGATCTGGTGGGCGTGGATGAACTTCACGTGGTTCGCCTCGGCCTACGACACGGACGACGTCCCGTACCGTCTGCTGACGCTGATTCAGATCATCGGGGCCCTGGTCATGGCCTCGGGGGCCGCCGAGGCGCTGGAGCACGGGGACTTCACCCTCATCACGTGGGGGTACGTGGTGATGCGGCTGGCCATGGTCAGTCAGTGGTTGCGTGCCGCTTGTACGGATCGTGAGCGGCGGCGGTCCGCGTTGCGGTACGCCGTGGGCATTCTGGTTCTGCAGGTCGGCTGGCTGGTTCGGCTGGCACTGCCGGTGGGCGGGTCGGTGGCCGGGTCGGTCGGTGGTGGGACGGTCACGTTCGCCGTGCTCGCCGTGCTGGAGCTCGCGGTGCCGGTCTGGGCCGAGCGGGCCGAGGGCACCACCTGGCATCCGCAGCACATAGCCGAGCGCTACGGCCTGTTCACGTTGATCGTGCTCGGCGAGTCCGTCATGGCCGCCGGTCTCGCCGTCGGCGCCGCGCTGGACACCCACAAGGACCTCGGCTCCGTCCTGCCCGTCGCGCTGGGCGGGCTGCTGACCGTCTTCGCCTTGTGGTGGATGTACTTCGCCCAGGACGCGCCGCGCCGTCTGCGGACGCAGCGGACGGCGATGCTGTGGGGCTACGGGCATTACGTGGTGTTCGCCGCCGCGGCCGCCGTCGGGGCGGCTCTCGCGGTCAACGTCGCCCACGTCACCGGCAGTCGTGCCCTGACCGACGTCCGGGCCGCGGCGGTGTACACGGTGCCCGTCGCCCTCTTCGTCACCTGTGTGTGGCTGCTGCACCGGCGGGCCGCCCGGTTGTCCACGGCGGCCGATGTCCTTCCGCCCGCCGCGGCTCTGGCCGTCCTCTGCCTGACGTTCACACCGTTCGCCGTGCTGGGTACGGGCGTTGTCGCCTCGCTGCTCGTCGCGGGTTCCGTAGTCCTCGGGCGGCACGGACGTGCCGACGAGTGAGGGCGCTCCACCATGTCGGTCGGAGCGCCCTCGGTCGCCGTCGGCGGTGTGCGCTAGACGCGGTCCTCGGGGGCGACGTACTCGAAGGTGGGGCCGGCCGCCAGGCCGTCGTCGTCCCGCATCGCCATCAGGCTCTGGGCCTGGCCCTTGGCCGCGTACATCGTGCCCACGGACATGCCGAGCATCGCCGGGTTGCCGTTGAATGCCTGTTCCAGCATCTGGAGCATCTTGCAGTACGTCTGGTTGAACGCCTCCTGCGCGGTGCGGATCGCGTGGCCCTCGGGGTGGTCGGCGAGGCGCTGGTCGGGGCGGACGGGCCGGATGCCGGCCGGGTCCACGGTCACAGGGTCACCGGTGGGGCCGGATTCCGGTGTGTCGCCGGGCTGGAAGCGGCGGCCCACGGCGAGTTCCTGGAACCGGTAGTAGTGGGAGACGGCCTTGGTCTCGGGGTGGAACAGGTCCTTGTCCCCGTCCCAGACGTCGGCGCGTGCCGCGCCCTCTCCCTGTTCGACGATCTCCTCCAGCGCCGCGAGTGCGGTGGCCAGGTCGGTGACGGGGGCGAGGTGGCCCGCCGTGTGGGCGAACGGGCCGCCGGCGACCTGGCGGGCGGGGTCGCCGGTGAAGACCTGGTCCTCGCCCAGTTCGGCGCACAGGTCCCGCAGGCCCTTCTCGACCGCGTCGTAGAACTGCCCGATCGTCTCGTAGTTGTCGCCCTCCGCCGGGTCCCCGGGACGCGCGGGCTGTTCGAGGCGGAGGAACATGCCGAGGGCTTCCTTGCCGAACGGCAGGAGCGACAGCTCGATGGAGGGGTCGGCGTGCGGCATGGTGCGCGGGTGCGGCGGCATCATGTGCGGTACGTCCAGGCGGGGTTGGCCGCCGACCGCGTTCAGCAGGTTCGCGACCAGGGCGAGGTGGATCATCTCCTCGACGAAAACTCCGCTGATCAACTGGGCGGCGTCCGCGTTGCGTTCGGGGTCGAGGGAGTAGAGCGCCGTCAGGTACGGCGGCAGTGTGGAGTGCTCGATCTCGATCCCCCACTGCAGGTGCCTGCGCAGGTCTTCCAGGGTCGTGATGCCGGTCGTCGCGGCGTCGGCGGCGGACGGCACGGTGGACTGGTCGTGGGGCATGGCGGGGAGGCTCATTTCGGCTGGTCGGTGTAGGGGGTGCGCTCAGGGGGTGCCACCGGCGGAACGCCGTCGTCGCGGTGGTGCGGGCACGCCCTCTGAGGTCAACCCACTGACCGGAGAGCCGCGGCATCTGTGACACTGTCTGGCGGATTTCACACTGATGAGGCGCATGGCTCGCGTGAGATAGTGTCAATGGTGCCGATGTCGGGTGGCGGCATGCCGCGGCATCCGGGCGCCGCCGTGCTGGTGACAGGTGGTCAACTGCCGTTCCGGGCCCGACTCGTTCGCTTCCGTACGTTCGTTCCTGCTTCTCCGGAAGGTGTGTTCCATGGCTGAGCTGTTCTACGACTCCGACGCCGATCTCTCCCTGATCCAGAACCGCAGGGTCGCGGTCGTCGGCTACGGCAGCCAGGGGCACGCGCACGCGCTGTCCCTGCGGGATTCCGGGGTCGACGTGCGCATCGGCCTGCACGAGGGTTCCGCGTCCAGGGCCGTGGCCGAGGAGCAGGGACTGCGGGTGGTGACGGTGGCCGAGGCCGCCGCCGAAGCCGACGTCATCATGGTCCTCGCGCCGGACCCGATTCAGGGCGAGATCTACGAGCAGCACATCGCCCCGCACCTGAAGGACGGCGACGCGTTGTTCTTCGGGCACGGGTTCAACATCCGGTTCGGCTTCGTCAAGCCGCCGGCCGGTGTGGACGTCTGCATGGTCGCGCCCAAGGGGCCGGGCCATCTGGTGCGCCGTCAGTACGAGGAGGGGCGCGGCGTGCCGTGTCTGGTGGCCGTGGAACAGGATGCGACCGGCACGGCCTTCGAGCTGGCGCTGTCGTACGCGAAGGGCATCGGCGGCACCCGCGCCGGTGTCATCAGGACGACGTTCACCGAGGAGACCGAGACGGATCTCTTCGGCGAGCAGGCCGTCCTCGCGGGCGGTGTCACCGCGCTGGTGAAGGCCGGATTCGAGACGCTGACCGAGGCCGGCTACCAGCCGGAGATCGCGTACTTCGAGTGCCTGCACGAGCTGAAGCTGATCGTGGACCTCATGTACGAGGGCGGCCTGGGGAAGATGCGGTGGTCGATCTCGGAGACGGCCGAGTGGGGCGACTACGTCACCGGGCCGCGGATCATCACCGACGCCACCCGGGCGGAGATGCGGAAGGTGCTCGCCGAGATCCAGGACGGCACCTTCGCGCGTGAGTGGATGGCCGAGTACCACGGCGGTCTGAAGAGGTACCAGGAGTACAGGAAGCAGGATTCCGAACTGCTGCTGGAGACCACGGGCAAGGAGCTGCGCAAGCTCATGAGCTGGGTCGACGAGCAGGCGTAGGCCGCGTGCCGCGGGCGGGGCGGGCTGGACCGCCGCGGACGGGGGCGGTGCTGCGCCTGCCCGTCCGCGGCGGCCCGTTCCGGTCAGTGGCAAGCCGCTGCCTGGCGGTGGCAATGCGGCTACCGGGCCGTCGTACGCGGCCGGACTCAGCCCATCTCTTCGAGCGCCTTGCCCTTCGTCTCCTGGACGAACCTGAGCACGAAGGGGATGGAGAGCGCGGCGAAGAGCGCGTAGATCACGTACGTGCCGGAGAGGTTCCAGTCGGCGAGCGAAGGGAAGCTCGCCGTGATGGCCCAGTTGGCGATCCACTGCGCGGACGCGGCGACGCCGAGGGCGGCGGCGCGGATCCGGCTGGGGAACATCTCGCCGAGCATGACCCAGACGATGACGCCCCAGGAGAGGGCGAAGAACAGGACGAAGGCGTGGGCGGCGATCAGAGCGACCCACCCCTGACCGGAGGGGAGTTCACCGCCGGCCGAGCGGGCGGAGAACGCCCACGCCTCCAGCGCCAGAGCGGCGGCCATGCCGACCGAACCGATGAGCGCCAGCGGCCTGCGGCCGACCCGGTCGACGAAGATCATCGCGACGACCGTG
>NZ_JAMOLN010000010.1 GCF_024448165.1 Streptomyces longispororuber | reverse complement strand
CGTCGGAGACGTCCTCGAAGCCCTGGTGGCGCAGCAGGCTTGCGCCGATCGACGAGCGGTGGCCGCCCGCGCAGTGCAGGACCAGTGGCTTGTCGCGCGGGATCTCGTCGAGACGGCGCGGCAGTTCACCGAGGGCGATGTGCAGGGCGCCCTCGATGTACCCGTTCTCGCCGCGTTCGCCGCAGTTGCGGACGTCAACGACGACCGGCGGGTTCTCGCTGTCGAGTTCGGCGCGCAACTGGGCGGCGGTCAGGCGACTGGCCGGGGCGACCTCGTCGGCCATCGTGGCCAGCGCTTCGTCGGGAGAGGCCAGGTATCCGGCGACCTGGTCGAAGCCGATCCGGGCGAGCCGAGTGACGATCTCCTCCTCGCGGCCCTCGGGCGCCACGACCAGCAGTTCCGAGCCGAGCGGCAGCACGGAGCCTGCCTGCTCGGCGAAGCGTCCGTCCGCGGGCACGTTGACCGCGCCGCGCACGTGGCCGCCGGCAAACTCCTGCGGGTCGCGCGCGTCGACCACCACCGCACCTGCCGCGCGCCGGGTCAGCAAGTCCTCCGAGCCCAGCGCCTGCCGCGCGCTCGCCGGGTCGAACAGGTCACGCTCCCGGCGGTTGAGGTCCGCGTCGTAGGCGAAGTACCCCGGAGCCGCCGACTGCCCGGAGGCCACGATCGCGACGAAGTCCTGCTCACTCATGGGCACGCACGCGTAGTTCGTCGCGCGCTGTTCACCGATGGTCGACTGCCGCTCGGTGGACAGGTTCTTGCCGCAGGAGGATCCGGCGCCGTGGGCGGGGAACACCCGCACCTCGTCGGGCAGCCCCATCAGCTTGTTCTGCACGCTGTCGTGCAGCATCGCACCCAGCTCTTCGGCGGTCACTCCGACCGAGGCCAGCAGGTCCGGGCGTCCGACATCGCCGATGAACAGGGCGTCACCGGTCAGCACCCCGTACGGGACAGCGTCCTCGGAGCGCTCGTACACCAGCACACTGATCGACTCAGGGGTGTGGCCCGGCGTCTCCATGATCTTGAGCGTCACGTCGCCGAGGCTGATGGTGTCGTCCTGGGCCAGCTTGCGTATCGCGTACTCGGTCTCGGCCCGGCTCCCGTAGCCGATCCAGGCGCCGGTGCGGTCGGCCACCTCCAGGTGACCGGCGACGAAGTCCGCGTGGAAGTGCGTGTTGATGACCCCTACCACGGTGAAGCCGCGGGTTTCGGCATCGTCGAGATACTCCGACACGTCCCGGCGCGGGTCCACGACCACGGCTTGGCCGGTGCCTTCGTCGGCGATCATGTACGAGGCCTGGGACAAACAGTCGAGGTAGTACTGCGAGAAGAACACGGGAACCTCCAGAACTGGGCGAACTCTATACCCCGGGGGGTATAAAATCGATCAAGGGGTGGCCCGGCGTGAGGGCGGGCGCGGGTGAGGTCGGATCGCGGTTCCCGATCCGCCGGGGCTTGAGTCGGCGGTGGGTGCGAGCACCGGACCTGGGGGATACCCCCTGGGGTATTACACGAACGACCGTACGGATCTCCACCTGCATTGTCAAATACCCTGGGGGGTATCGAGGGGGTCGCAGGGCGCCACCCGGAGGTGCATGCCGGAACCGACCCCCGTTCGAGGCTGTGAACCTGGCGAAGTGGCACGTTGTGACGGTGGCGCTGAGCGCGCTCTAGGGGGTGGGTCTCGCGCGGCACGCGCCGGCGGCTTCCCGGGTTCGTCGGGGAGGGGCTTCCTCTGCGCCACGTCGCAGACTGTGTGCGGTGAAGGTCGCATGCAGGGGGCATCGGCGCCGGGAGTAATACCCCTCGGGGTATTGTTATCGGGATTGAAGGAGGATTACGTGCAGGTAGATGAAGAATCGATGCAACCCGTCCTGAACCGCCTGCGTCGGGCTCAGGGGCAGCTGACTGCCGTGATCACGATGATCGAGGCAGGCCGCGACTGCAAGGACGTCGTGACACAGCTGGCCGCCGTCTCCCGCGCCCTGGACCGGGCAGGATTCAAGATCGTCGCCAGCGGAATGCGGCAGTGCCTTGCAGGAGACTCGGACACTCCGCCCATGTCACAGGATGAGCTGGAGAAACTCTTCCTCGCCTTGGCGTGACCGTCGGAGGGGCACGCGAGACGGCCGTCGGCTCCCGACCCCTGCCGCACACGGCTGCGACCGCAGCCTGCCCGGAGCATGGCGCGCGGCTGTGGAGCGCGTTGCGCTGTCTCGGCGGTCGGGTACGGAGCGGTCGTGCGCGAGACGCTTCCAACGTGAGGCGGCCGGGAACAACTCACCCGACGCGGCTCTTCTCCACGACGGCGTCGTCGGCGAAGCCCCGGCCCGGGCAACCCCTGGGGGACGATGGCGTCGAACGGGGCCGGGACGAGGAAGTGCAGACCCCCGCCGCCTCCCTTGGGCTTCGGAGCTCGCCGGGCACCATCGGTCATCGAGAGGCTAGTGCGAGGTCGCCTGCTGATTGAGGGCTTGGTAACGGTTCGCCAGAGCGTGAAACGCCTCTTTGGGTTCCCAGGGCATGTCCGGGTACGTACGGGCATGCGGGTAGTCGCTGTGCTCGTCGAGGATCTTGACGATGCCGTAGGAGGCCAGGTCGGGGTCAGGTCCGGACAGGCGGTGGGGGGTGCCGTATCCGGCGAAGCTGAACCAGAAGACGGAGTCGACGCCTTCGCCTTCGAAGATGGGCATGAGGTCGTCGAGATAGCGGACCTGCTCGCTCTCGTCGCGCACCAGATCAGGCTTGGGGGTGACACCGTCCGCCTCCATGGCCATGTACCAGCCGGCGCCGCCGTGGTCGCCCGCTCCGCGGAAGGTGCAGCAGCCGACTTCCATGACGGCGACCGGTTTGCCGTGGGCGAATTCCTTGCGCAGGTCATCGCGGTAGGTGGCGGCGTTGCGCAGCCCCCGGAAGGCATCCAGGCCGACGATGTCGAACGGGCTCCAGTCCACTCCGTCCAGTGGGCACGACGCGTAACTGAGCGGGCCGGCGAAGAGCGGGCGGACGGTGCGGACGACGTCGCCGAGGAAGGCGTTGACCTTGTCGGGGAGGGGCTGGAGTGCGGCCTCGCGGTCGGGGCCGGCCAGGACCGGGATGCGCTCGTTGAAGGTGTCGCCGGGCAGGTATCCGCGGGCGAACAGGCTCAGTTCGCAGCCGGTGACCAGGACGACGTCGGCGCCGTCGCGGCGCAGGCGTTCGGCTCGCTCGGCGCAGTCGGCGAAGTACGGCAGCATCTCTTCGTCGGTCATCTCGCAGGGGAAGGGCGAGAACCACACCTCAAGCCCGGCGGCGGCCGCGTGCCGCGCGGTGGTCTCGATCCGGTCCGGGTCGCCGCCTGTGATACGGACCGCGGTGCAGTGCAGATCTTCGGCGATGATCCGCATGTCCCGGGCGACGACGTCGGCGTCGAAGACAGGGCGGGAGGTGTCCCCGTTGGGGAAGGTGCCGGTGTCGTAGTGGATGCCTTTGCTTCGCATGCCTGGCGCCTCCGTCGAGAATCCGTGTCTCTCCTACGGAACGATCGTCCAGTCTCCAGCGGCGTCAGAGTCAAGTCCGGCTGGTGACCGGCCGGTTGCCCCCGATCGTGCCGCTGCGCCGACCCGATCCGTCCCGTCGGGCCGTTGTGGATGACGGGCGGGTCAGAGCCGGCCCGCTGGGCTTGGCCGCGGACGGTTCAGCACCGCCCTGATCCGATGCGTACGCGCCCTCTGCGAGAAGCCGGGTCTCCGGCATCCGGGGCACCTGATGACCCTCCTGCTCGCGGCGCGACTGCCAGGCGTCGCCGTAGCGTCTGCGTGGCGGTCGGGAGCGCCGTCTGCCGACGCGTAGCCAAGTCAAGGTACGACCGACGCTGCGGCGGAGACTTCACCGGGGTGTCACCTGGGCCTCACGGCCTCGCCCTGAAGGTCACGTAAACCTAACGGGTCCGGACCGAATGCTCGGTGCGAGACAAGGGCGCCCGTGTGACTCAGGGGCGCACGCACCCGCTTCCCCCGAAAGGATCTCCTCGTGGATCGCAGGTCACTTCTGACCACCGCTGCCGGTGCGGTGGCTCTCAGCACGGCGTCGCAGATGCCGGCGCACGCATCCTCGGACCGCAGAGGGCGGCCCGGACTGGTGACCACCTTCAATGTCATCAGCGACATCCAAGGCGATCTCGCCGACCTGCACGTGGCGTTGAAGGACCTGAGCGCCGGCAACCCGGACAGCAGCGGAATCGCGATCGCGGGGGACATCACACCCCGTGGCTATGACTTCGAGTACGCGGCGGTGAAGGAGGCCTTCAGCCGGCACACCTTGCCCAAGACCGCCTGGGCGATCGGGAATCACGAGTTCTACGTGCCCAAGTGGGCCACGCCCGACCAGCTGTCGCAGGACACCTGGCCGAACGGCACGACTGAGGACTCGCTCTTCCGCAGCTTCTACAACTTCGCCGGGCGCAACACCGTCTACGCCGAGCAGTCGTTCGGCGGAATCCCGGTGCTCACGATCGGCACGGAGAAGTACATGCACTACCACGACACGACCCTCTGGGACGAGGTGTGGATGAGTGACGCTCAGTTCGCCTGGCTGGAGGCGCGGCTCAGGTACTGGAAGGCGAGGCGCAAGCCCGTCATGGTCGTCACGCATCACCCCTTGCCCAACACGGTCTCGGGCAGCCACAACAAGCTCTACATGCGGGACTACCTCCAGTCCGACCGGCTGCTCGGCATCCTCGGTCGGCACCGCGACGTGTTCCTCTTCTGCGGTCACACTCACTGGGACCTCAACCTGTCCGACTGGCACGTGCGTCGTGTCGTCCCCGGTACGGCGAATCTCGACGGCTTCTCCGTCATCAACACCGGTGCCATCCAGACTGGTTGGACGGACGACGGCAAGGGAGGCGAGGTGGCCGTTCCCGGACAGTTCAACCAGGGACTCCAGGTCGAGGTCCACCGCGACCAACTTGTGGTGAAGGCGCGCGACTTCACCGAGGGGACGTGGCTGAAGCAGGTCAGGATTCCGCTGCACACCGCGATCTGACCCACGCCGTCGTCATCGACGCTGCCGGGGCCGGCCTCGGCACGCCACCGAGACCGGCCTCTTCCAGGGGAGCGCCTCTCGTGCCGACAGGCGCGGACCGACCGCTCGCCGGCGGAGTCGGCCCGACGAACGTGGAGTATGCGCGACCGCCCCGGTGGCCCTGCGACCTGCCGAGTGAAGGGGGCGGGCCCACTCTAGGCGGGGACGGACTCCGTGGCCGCGGACTCTGCGGTGGAACCGTCGAAGGGCGGATAGCTGTCGCCGCCCATGCGCTCGGCCGCGTCGACGTACCCGGCGAGGGCGTCCCGGGATTGGGCGAGCGTGGCCATCTGGTCGTCGAGGCGCTGGAGGCGCGACCGCATCGCGGCCAGCAGTTCGGGGCATCCGGGGAGCTCCGGTGCCTCGCCGGTCGCGCAGGGGATCACGTAGGCGATGTCCTGTGAGGACAGTCCGGCACCGAGCAGGTGCCGGATCTGCTTGACCCGGAGCACGGCGTGCTCGTCGTATTCGCGATACCCGTTGGAGCCACGACGTGCTTCCAGCAGCCCCTGGGCCTCGTAGTAGCGCAGTTGGTGGGAGTTGACGCCCGTCCGGCGGCTCAGTTCCCCGATCAGCATGGCGACTCCACTTGACCTTCAGACCGGTATGAATGTTGAAGATGCTGCCATGAAGAACACACACGATGCACCTGAATCAGTCGAAACCGTTGCGGCACCCGTCACCGTCGTCGGACTCGGCCTGATGGGCCAGGCCCTCGCCCGTGCGTTCCTGAAAGCCGGTCATCCCACCACGGTGTGGAACCGCACGGCAGTCAAGGCCGACCCGTTGGTGGCCGTGGGTGCCCGGCGCGCGCCCACGGTGGGCGATGCACTCGCGTCGGGAACGCTGACGATCATCTGCCTCGCCGACTACCCGGCCATGTACGAGCTCCTCGACGCCGACAACGTGGAACTGGCAGGTACGACGCTGGTCAACCTGACCTCAGGGGACGCGACCCAGGCCCGTGCGGCTGCCCGATGGGCCGAACGGCGAGGCGCCCGCTACCTGGACGGCGCGATCATGGCGATCCCGTCCGGGATCGGGACGGCCGACGCGGTGATCCTGCACAGCGGTCAGCGGGCGGACTTCGTGGTGCACGAGGCGACGCTCGCCGCGCTCGGTACCGTCACCCACCTTGGCGAGGACCACGGCCTGGCGGCCCTGTACGACGTGGCGGGACTGGCCATGATGTGGAGCGTCCTCAACGCCTGGCTCCAGGGAACCGCGCTGCTCAGGACGGTCGGCGTCGACGCCGCCACGTACGCGCCGTTCGCACGGCAGCTCGCCGCCGGTGTGGCCGAGTGGCTGCCCGGGTACGCCGAGCAGATCGACCGCGGGTCCTTCCCGGCCGAGGTGGCGGCCCTGGAGACCGACGCTCGGGCGATGGCCCATCTGATCGAGGAGAGCGAGGCGGCGGGGATCAATACCGAACTGCCGAAGCTGATCAAGAAGATGGCCGACCGGTCGATCGCGGCCGGACATGGCGGCGAGCAATATCCGGTGCTGATCGAAGAGTTCGCCAAGCCCGGCGATGCTGCCCACTGACTCTTTCGAAGGGTTGTCGGGGTTCGCGTCATGGCGTGGTGAGTGCGAGTCCAATGCCGGCGAGGCAGCAGGAGGCCGCCGAGCTGACGATGGGCTCGCACCGCGGACGGTAGACGAACCGGCTGCGCTCCCCTGATCTGTAGCAGGTGAGCATGGCCGGGGTCACCCGCCCGCGGGAGGCACCGTCGACGACGTACTACGCCATGCTCTGCGCGCCGTCCAGGGACTCGCGAATGATGTCTGCGTGGCCGCAGTGCTGGGCCGTCTCGGCGACCAGGTGCATCAGGACGCGGCGGATCGACCAGGCGGTCCCGGGCTCGTTCCACGGAGCCTTCGGCAGAGGCCACGACGCGTCCAGGTCGGGCAGGCGAGCGATCACGGCGTCGGTCTCCTGGGTCGCCTTCTCGTAGTCGGACAGGACGCCCGCCAGCGTCTCGCCGGGCAGCATCCGGAAAGTCGCCGCTCGCTCGGCCCAGTCCGCCTCCGTCATCGCCGTGAAGTCGGGCATCGCGGACGGACCGTGCTGGATGAACGTCGCCCAGCTCCGCTCCACCTGGGTGACGTGCTTGATCAGCCCGCCCAGACACAGCTCACTGGCGGTGGTCTGCAGACTTGCCTGCTCGTCGGTGAGGTCGCGCGTGGTGAACCGGAGGAAGTGCCGCTGCTTGGCCAGCCCTTGGAGCCAGTCGGCGCGCTCGCCGGTGACGGTCGCGGCGACGGGCTCGGCTTCCTCGCGGGTGGTCGTCTCGTTGCTGGTCATGGTGTCCGCCTTCCGTGAGTTCCTGTGGTGCCGAGGCATCACGATAGGAGGCATGTAGGTCAGTTTCAGTCCTAGATGATGCGGATGTGTTCACGAGGGCCAGGGCGCGAGCCGGTGGTACGGAGCCGACGAGGCCCCGCGCGGGGGCGTCGGCACCAGCACTGCCTTGTGATCGGCCCATGGTCATGCGGCCCTTCACTCTGCCCCGCACTGGGCACGGGATCAGAGGTCGTTCACGTCCACGATCCCGTCCTGGACGGCGCGAGCGACCAGGCTCGCCTTGGTCCCTGCGGGACGGCCGGCGTTCGCGTACTTGATCCGTACTCGGTCCAGATACGAGTTGACCGTTCGTACGGAGATGCCCAGACGTTGCGCGACCAGGTCCTTCGACTCCGACTGGAACCACTCGATGAGCACGTTCTCCTCGCGGGCGGACAGCCGGGGGCGGTCGGTGCGAGCGTTCGTTCCCAGGGCGCCGGCCAGCGCGGGCGGCATGTAGGGGCGCTCGTCGGCGGCGGCCAACGTCGCCTCGACGAGGTGCTCGCGGCCTTCGCTCTTGGTCAGATAGGTCGCGGCTCCCAGGTCCAGGCAGCTGAGAGCGGTCTTCTCGTCGTCTCGCATCGAGTACACGACCACCTGCCGACCGGCGTCGACGAGTTCTCGGAGGCTGGGGAGTACGGGGCCGCCGTTGCCCAGCTGCAGATCGAGCAGGACGACGTCGGCGGTGCTGCCCGGGGCGGTCCAGGCCGCCCGTACGGAACTGCCGGAGGCCACGACGGTGATGGGCCGGTGCGAGGCGGCGTACCAGGCCTCGATGCCGGCGAGGATCGCTGGATGGTCGTCGATGACCACCACACTGACTGCTGGCTCGCCACTCATGTCGGAGTCAACTCCTGAGCGGGCACGGTTCGTTCCCAGCTGGCTGCCACCCACACGTCCTGGCCGCGGATCGTTCTGGCCACGGTCACGTCGGAGTTCGTGGAACGCTCGTGAGCCGGAACTGGGCCCGTCGGCTCGCAGCCGTCGGCACAGTCCTCGCTGACGACGCTGACGTGTACGGCCCGGGGTGTCCATACAACGGTCACGCGCGCGGTCGAGCGGGTGCGGCCCAGAATGACCGCCACCGGGTCGACCAGTTCCCTGCGGATCTCCACAGGAACCTCGCCCGGTCGGCCGCGTACGGCCAGGTTCACCGTCACACCTTGGTGCTCGGCCACCTCCACACACGCCCGGACCTCGTTCAGCAGGGGATCGGTGACGGCATCGCCCTCCGCGAACAGTCGGCGCATACGGGCGGCTTCCACCCCGCACCGCAGTCTGACCTCCTCGTCGCGAGGGCTCAACGCTCCATGCCCGAGGCCCACGAGCAGAGGCACGGTCGTTGCGGTCAGCGTGCGGTAGCGCTCCCTGTGATCATGTTGCATCTGCTCATGGATGCGCTCCCGGGTCCGCAGCTTCTCCTGTCGCGCGCTCTCGGTCCCTGCTCTCGCGGCCATGTCGTGGAAGAGGTGAGTGAGTGCGCCGACGGAGAGCTGGAAGCCGATGACGGACACCGTGGAGATCCCGACGACGGCCGTCTCCGCGGCGGTAGGCGCACCCGACAGGAGCACAACAAGCACGGTGAGGCCGACATGCGCGGCGAGAAAGGCGATGAACAGTCTGATGGGCCGGTCCATCAGGAAGAACAACGCGTGCCAGCCGACCAGCCCGAAGGCCCAGTCCTGCGGACCCGTCAAGTGTTCCGGCGGGAGGGTGAACGCGCACACCACCGACACGGACAGCACCGTGCCCATGCCCCACCGGCGTGCCGACGACGTGATCTGCCGGCCGCGCAGGAGCTGGCCGGCCGCGGTCGCCGTGACGAAGGCGAGGCAGACGAAGGCCGCTGTCTGCGCCCATGCCGGGCGATACGCGTCGTGATGGGCCGTCAGCTGGCGCAGTGAAGCGCCGAACTGCACCACCAGGCTGATCAGTAGGGCTGCCAGTCGGGCCCCGTGCAGGAGCTGTCCGCGGATCAGACGGACTGAAGCCGTGGGCTGTTCCCGGCCGTCGGGCGGGCACGGCAGGGCGGGCGCCCGCGCCGTGTTCACGGGCGGAGAGGGCCGGGATTCAGGGATCGGCCGGTGCCAGCGCCACTGGATCCGGGTCCCGGCGCCCGGGCGGGAGGTGATGGAAGCGGATCCGCCGACCGTGTGCATGCGGCCGATGATGGAACCGGTGAGGCCGCGGCGCCGTTCGGGGACGGACTCCGGCTCGAAGCCTCGCCCCGCGTCGGACAGTTCGACCACGATGCCGCCGTCCTCCGCCCATGCCCTGAGCTTCGCCTCCCGCACCCCGGCGTGGCGTGCCACATTGGTGACTGCCTCCCGGACCCCGTTGAATATCGCGAGCCCGGGGCCGGAGGGGATGGTGAGTGGACCGTCCACATGCGACGTGAGGTGGACCCTGGCCCGCCCCTCGCCCTCGGGAACACAAGCGAGGAGGACTGCGAGGTCGACGCTCTCCGCCCCGAGATCGGGTAAGGCGGACAGCGCCTCCAAGTCCTTTCTGGCACGTGACGGCAGCCACGACCAGTCCCTGCCGTCGCCCTGGTAGACCATCAGCAGTGTCGCAGCGGCCGTGTCGTGCAAAGTGGCGAGGTACTCCCGCTCGGTCGCCCGCCGCGCAGCGGTGACCGCCGCCTCGCGGCGAGACGCGGCCTGCGACGCGGCGGTCCGGTCGGCCCTTGCAGCCCGCGACCGGACGATGACGTGGGCGGCCCTCGACAGACTCGCCTCGAGAAACATACGCATCAAGGATGCCGACTCAAGGTGACCAGGGGACGAAAGCAGATCCCCCAATGTGCAGGTGGCGGCCCCCAACGCGGCCAGGGACAGCCCGGCCACGGGAGGTGTCGCCCACTCGTGCTGGAACGAGATGACGCTGATGCCGATGATCGCCTCCACCATCAGGTCGGCGTCATGGCCGAGCACCGGCTGCGACAGTCCGATCAACACGACCATGGACGCGTCCAGGCCCCATCGAGGAGCGAGAGGCAGCGGCCTGCGCAGCGTGCGGACGCGCACGACGCAGGCGAGGAGAGCGGGTACCAACAGGCACAGCGCCACGGGAACGTCCGCCGCCTCGGCGGAGACGAGGCCGAGCGCGCCGCACACACACGCCACTGTGCAGCGGAGCCACACCCCGTATCGCCCAAGGGTCGCCACCAGCAGGCGCTCGCCGGTCCCTGGGTTGTTCATCGGCGCGGCGAATCCCTTCCCGCGTCCCTCGCGACCCTCATGTCGCACGAGGACAAGGGTAGTTGAGGTGCAGTCGAGTCGAGGCGCATCGTGTGGGGCGAACGACCGGCATACTCGGCGGCCGTGTCGGGCTACTGTGCGCGTCGTACAGGGTCGACACCGGCGAGGCTGGCCTTCCTGACGCCTCCCTCACCGAAGAGTTGAGAGGGACCTATGTCTGTCAGAACGAGCCTGGTCGCGCTTGCCACGTGTGTCGTCGTGGGGGCGACGGCGCTGGGCACCAGCCCGGCGTCGGCGAACGTGTCACAGGGATACATAGCCGGCAGCGGCACGATCATCGACGACTGGGGGGACGAGGGTCCTCTTTGGTCGGGCAGCAAGTACCGGACGTCCAACGCGGCCGGACTGTGGCAGTACGTCCTGTGGGCAGAGGGGGCCACGGAACAGAACGGCTCGGCCTACGACTATGCGGACATCGACTGCGACTTCGGCGACAACACCACCTACGCGACGAAGAAACTGCAGTCGAGATGGGGCGTGGACCCGGACGGGGCCGTGGGCAGCCAGACCTTCAGCATCGCGGACGACCACCTCCGTGGGAGCACGGGCAGGGTCACCTACTTCGGCAAGGTACGCGCCGTCACCTTCATACGTACCTCCGGTGGCGCCTACCGGTTCGAGAACCCCGAGGCGGGCGTGGGATCGAACCTGTGGGAGACGGCCAACTACCAGACCTACGCGACCTGCTTCGTTCCCGGCGGCTGAGTGACGCATGTACCCGGCGGCGCCGACCGGGCGGACGCGTGCAGCAGGTCCGCTGCGAAGGCAGGAACACCCGATCCCGTGGAAGGACCATGGCCGACGAGAAGGTTCTCACTGCCCAGCGATGGGTGAACGCAACATACTCCGGCGTCACCGGGTACGTACGGTGCGCCGAGGACGGTCGTACGGGCTGGGGAACCATGCAGGCCCTGACCATGGCACTGCAGCATGAGCTGGGCATCAGCCCGGTCGTCGCCTCGTTCGGTCCCACCACTCTGTCCCGGCTGGAGGCCCTGGGTCCCCTCCATGTGGCCTGGGCGGAGAACGCCGGCATTGCGCGCATTCTCAAGCACGCCTTGTTCTGCAAGGGGTACTGGGGCGGAAACTACGACACCGGCGAGGTCGAGCCCGTCACCGGCGACGCGATAAACGAGATGAAGTTCCAGATGGGACTTCCGACAGACACTCTGGTGCAGGCGCGCGTCTTCAAATGCGTTCTCAACATGGACGCCTACGTCCGAGCGGGCGACGGTTCGGACGCCGTGCGGCAGGTCCAGCAGTGGCTGAACGGCCGCTACTGGCAGCGGAGTGCCTACTCCATAGGCCCCTGCGACGGGCGGTACTCCCGGGACGTGCAGAAGGCGCTCATGGTCGCCCTGCAGTACGAGATGGGTGTTCCGTCCCCCAACGGAAACTTCGGAGAGGGAACACAGGCCGCCCTGAGAGACCATCCGGTGGGGCAGGGAGACAGCGGAGTCATCACTCAGCTGTTCTCCGCCGGGTGTGTCTTCAACTCGCCGCTCCCCGCCGGGGCCACCGCCGAGTTCACCGACGTATACGACTCCGAACTCGCCTCATGGGTGGCCCAGTTCCAGGACTTCTCCCTGCTGGAGCGAGGCGAAGGAGACTACCGGACGTGGTGTCAGCTCCTCGTCTCCATGGGGGACCCCGACCGTCCCGTGACCGGTTCGGACACCCGGTTCGAGATCACGCCGGTCCGCGCCCGGTGGCTGGCCGACCGGAAGTTCGAGGTGGTGGGCCGCTATCTGTACGACCCTCCCGGCTCCACCCTGGACAAAGAGATCAAGCCGGGTGAACTGGACGTCATCTTCGCTGCCGGCCTGAAAGTCTTCCCGATCTTCCAGGCGAACGCCCGCACGTTGGGCGACTTCACCACCATGCAGGGCTACGCGCACGGAGCCCTGGCGCACGACCTGGCACGCGAGTACGGATTCAACTGGGGCACGGTGATCTACTTCGCCGTGGACTACGACGCCACTCAGGCGGAGATCGATTCCGCCATCGTGCCGTACTTCCAGGGCGTGGCCACTGCTCTGGAACAGCGAGGAGGACGATACCGCCACGGCGTGTACGGATCCCGGAACGTGTGCGCCAACGTGTCGGAGAGGACGGGTGCGAAGTACTCCTTCGTGTCGGGCATGTCCTGGGGGTTCTCGGGGAACCTCGGATACCCGCTGCCGGCGAACTGGTCCTTCAACCAGATCCAAGAGACCTCGGTCACGAACGGGACGGACGTCTTCGACCTCGACAGGGACGCCGTATCCAGCCGGGACAGGGCATCCGGCTCCGTCAACCAGCCCGCCGAACAGTACGACGGCTTCATCGCAGCCATCGAAGATCTTTACGCCCTCGCCGTGCAGTACGGCAAGGGCGACCCCGACCAGCTGGTCATGGAGTTCGTGCGTCACGATGCGTACGGGGGGCTGGACTGGGCGTACCTCATCGGGAACTACGACAAGGACTTCGTGGCCTATGCCGAGGCCCGCGACATGACGGTGCCGAAGCAGTTCGTCGACCCGTTCACCGGAACCCATCTGGGCGCGGAACACTTGCTGGCGACGGCGAACGGGGTTTTCGTCCATCCCCCTGCGGACAACAGGCGGAGCGCGAACAGCGGTGACATCACGGGCTGGGGCGGCGATCTCATCACCCTCTACGCGGACTGGAGGGACGCCACCGACACCTATCCGGACGGTCGGGACTTCGTCAACGAGAACATGGCGAACCCCGAGGTGCCCACCACGTTCGGGTACTCCGACTTCATCGAAGACGTAGACGGATATCTCATCGCGCAGGAGTGCAGGTCGAGCCGGGACATCGTGACGGCCATCAGGGGCCACTACGAGAACGGCGGAGGGCGAAGCAGGTTCACATCATTCTGGGACTCGCGTTTTACCGGAAATGCGGGCGAGGCCGGCTACGCGGTCCAGAACGTCCTGACGGCCGAGCAGGAGCCGCTCACCGTGGCACGGCTCGGGCTGCTGGGACGCCGGGGCATCACTACCCTTCCTGCGATGCTTCCGTACTCCGAATTGGAGGCGTTCTGTCTGGGATTCCTGGACGTCCTGCAAGGTCGAGTGAACGGGGAGTCGTGACATGCGAACGTGCCTGACCAGAAGAGCGAGATGGACGTGACCGGCCCTGGGATGTCCCGACGCCGCGTGATGACCGGTGGGGCCGGGGCCCTGACCGCGGCGGCGCTGGCATCGACTGTCGCCGCCTCACCGGCCATTGCCGCGCCCGAGGCCACACCGGAGTGGCAGAAGGGCAGCAGCGCGAACGGCTGGAGGGTTCTGACCGAGGCCAAGACGGAGGAGTACCTCGTCGAGGGCAGCGGGCTCGCGGTCCGTCTGGCTACCGGAGACCCGGCCGTACTCCTGCTGCACGTCGCACGCCGATACCACTACGAGATCGGCAGCCTGCGCGCCGGTGACCTCCGCGGTCACACCGCTTCGCGGCTCGTCGCCCAGCCCTTTGAGTCGAACCACCTTTCCGGCACGGCGATGGCCATCCGGGAGCACGCCTACCCGCTGGGGGTGAGCGGCGGCCTCTATCGGACAGAGTTGGTGGTGATCCGCGACATTCTGTCCGAACTGGGCGGCACGGTCGCATGGGGCGGTGACTTCACCCCACCGAAGGAGTCGCACTTCGAGATCGCTCTCGCACCGACTCACCCTAAGACGAAGAATGTGGCCCGCACGATCCGCGGCTGGAACACCGAGCCGGGAAAGGGCGCCGGCGCCACGGACGCCTTCGCACCCGAGCGCCGTACCCGGGCCGCAACCTTCGCACAACGCGATCCACGCGCCCGCGGGCTCGATGTGCCCTCGAGCCCCTGACGGCCTGCCTTGTTGGGGTGTGACCCGGATGCGGCAGAAACCCGGTCGTGCCCGTGGTGGACGCGGCGGTCACGGTGCATTTCGAAGAGGCGATCAGTTGGGTTCGGTGACGGGCGGTCGGCTGGGGCCGGGGACGGTGGGGGTCGGAAGGTGTTCGTACTGCTCGGCCTGGAGTCGGTACATCTGTGCGTAGCGACTGGCGGGTGCGGTGGCGAACAGCTCGGCGTGACTGCCCTGTTCGATCAGTCGTCCCTCGTGCAGGACGAAGATCCGGTCGACGTGCCGGACCGCGGCCATCCGGTGTGTGACCAGGACGATGATGCGGTCCGGGCCGGCGAGTCCGAGGATCTGGTCGAAGGCCCGCTGCTCGGCGTCCGGGTCGAGCGCGGACGTCGGCTCGTCCACGATGATCATGCAGGCGTCGCGGAAGTGGGCGCGGGCCAGACCGAGTTTCTGCCACTGGCCGCCGCTCAGGTCGCTGCCGCCACGGAACTGCTTGCCCAGCAGGGTGTTCATGCCTCGGGGGAGTGCCGCGATGTCTGCGTCCGCTCCGGCGTACTCGGCGGAGGCGTGTAACTCGTCGTCCGCGGCGTCGCGGTCGGGCTGACCGATGCGGATGTTCGCCGCGGCCGTGAACGGCCAGCGTTCGAAGCTCTGGGTGAGCAGACTGACGTGGCCGAACAGCTGGCGGCGGTCGGCTTCGGCGACATCGACGTCGTCCCAGTGGATATGGCCCTCGCCGGGCAGATGGAGACCGGACAGCAGCCGGACCAGGGTCGACTTCCCGGAGCCGTTGGGGCCCACCAGGGCGATGACGCTTCCGAGGGGGATGGTGAACGAGACGTCCTTGACCGCCGGCTCGTCGCGTCCGGGATAGCAGAAGGAGACGCGCTCCAGGCGGATGGACCGGGGGCGCTCGTACAGGGCCACGCCGCCGTCCGGGATGGCCCGCTGCTGGGCCTTCACGAGGAAGTCGTCGAGGTCGTGCACGTACAGCGACTGCTCGTGGAGTTGACTCATGGTGCTGACCAGAGCGCCGATTCCGGCGGAGCCTGAGTTGAGCGCCATGGTCGCGGTACCGAAGGCGGCCACGCTCATGTGACCGGACAGGCACAGACCGATCATCAGCACGAAGGTCAGCAGGTACCCCACCCCCTGCAGGGCGGAGGCGGCCAGCTCGGTTCGGGCCTTGTCCTTGGCCAGACGCTCCTGTTCGGACTCGGCGGTGTGGGACATCCGGTGGAAGTGGCGCAACAGGTAGCGGCCCACTCCGTGTACGCGCACCTCCAGGGCGGCGGTGACCGAGGTGAGGAGGCTGGACAGCACCCGGCTCGCCCGCAGGTGCTCGATCCACGTCATGGTCGAGAAGTACCGCTGCTGGGCCACGCGCATCACTCCCCAGCCCCGCGGTGCCACGATCAGGACCAGCATCGGCAGCAGGACCGGGTTGAGCGCCAGGAGGACACCGCCGGAGGCGACCAGCGAGAGCACGCTGTTGATCGCGGCGACACTGGAGCCGATCATGTGCCGGGCCTCGTTCGCCCCGTACTGGGCGCGGTCGATGAGTTCGCGGAACGAGCCGTCCTCGATCGCCGCCATCTCGACGCGCTCGCAGGCCGCCAAGTACTGCTCGGACGCGGCCCGTTCGACCTTGGGCTCCAGGCTTCCGGCGGCCGAGGTCGACCACGACGCCAGGACGGCGTTGATGCTGTTGACGACCACGAGCAGGACTCCCGCGGGCAGCGCGTGGCGCAGGCCGCGCACATCAGTGCCTGCCGCGAGCACCGCGTGCAGGGCGGCGTTGACCGCGAGCAACTTCAGTGCGGCCGCGATGCCCTGGCCGACCTCCGTGACGCCGACGGTGACCAGCGAGCGGCGGTCGGTGTGCCACGCCAGTGCGATGGTCCGTCCCACCAGGCGGGGAAGGGACTTCAGCGCGCCCCACAGAGTGAGGTCGAGGCGGGCGTACTCGTGGGTGCTCCAGCCCATGTCGTAGCGCAACGGCCCGCCGAACAGCTCCAGTTCGGAGGCCGTGACCTTGGGCTCCTCGATCCTCGGACGGCGGAGAATCCTCACGGCCCCACCTCCCGCGCCTGCCTGGGCCAGTTCACCGGCGTGTACAGGGTGCCGGTGCAGAAGGCGTGCAGGACGGCGGTGGTGTAGGGATGGCAGTCGGGAGGGGGCTGGTTGGGCACAGCCCACACGAGCCCCGTGTGCTTGTCGGGTTCGGCGTTGAACGGCTCGCCCTGCCATTGCCGGCTGGTGAAGACCGTCCCGAGCCGCCCGCCGGCCCCGCCGCCGTAGTGGATCAGGCCACAGAACTCCAGATCCGCCTCGTCGATGTCGACGTCGATCTCCTCGCGCAGTTCGCGCAGGACGCCTGTGGCGACACTCTCCCCGTACTCCAAGTGACCGCCGGGGAGGGTGAGCTGTCCCGGTGCGTACTCCTGTTTCGGCGACCGGCGTACCAACAGGACGCGGCCGTCCGGGCGTTGCAGCACACCGAGGACATCGACGATCGAACGGAACCGCTGTGCGGGCTCGGTCACAGATCCTCCCTGACGGCGTGGCGCTGCATGTGGCCTCCTTGGGCGACGAACCGAACAGGTACTCGTGGAACGAGGGTGATTGGTGCGTCGTACCGGTGCCGCGAGCGCGAAATAGGGAACGAAGATTCGAAAAGAGGTGAGAGGTGCGAGGTGAAGGGTGAGAGGTGGGCGAGGTCGGGGTTCGGGTGCGTGGTCTCGTTCTCGATTCACTCGGGCGGGGCGAGTCCCCGACCGAGGACTGGCGTGTCGTCGATGAGGGTGGAACAGGCGAGCGGTCGGATGCGTCAGTGTGCTGGCCGCGCGGCTGGAGCGCTGCAGGTTCGCCGGAGAGTGGAGCGGTCGGGGCGAATGAGGCAGCAGAGGTGGGGCACGGGGTCCGGGGGAGTGTGCGGGCGTGCACGTCGAGGTGAGATTGCGGGATCGCCCGGCCCTGCACGCCTGTCTACGCTGAAGCGACGCCGACGCGCCCCTGGTGCCCCCAGCCGCCGCGAGCGTGACCAGTGGTCGCGTTGAGCGCCGTGAAACGTTCACGAAGGCTCAACACGTCGGTCGGACCTATCCCCTGGACTTCCTCGGATGTGGCGGGCACACCCACCTCGGCTCACGACGCCCGGGTGATCGCCGACCAGCTTGCCCCGTACCTCAGGAGCCTGCCAACGGGATGGTGAGAGACGCGGCCACCCGTGAACCGGCCAGGGACTGTTGCCCACACTGCTGCCTCCGGACCTCCTGCGGGCCCTGCCGCTGGGCGACTTGATTACCTGAGCCGAGAGCAGCAGTACTGGCGAAGGCTACGGGAGTCCGCCGTGGGCCAGGCTCACCGCGGAAGCCGCAGCGCTCCCCGGCCCCCACTGCCGGGTCTGGCCGCGGGCGCCAGCTCGAACATGGGATTGTGCAACATCCGTGAGCCGGTCATCACGCCCGAGATCCCGGCGACGTCGGCGACCATTCCCGGGATACTGGTCGCCTTCACCATGGGCGGCCGTGGTGCGCCCACTGGTGAAGAGTGCAACATGAGCTTCAGCTGACTCTGTGTGGGATCTTGGAGATTCCCGGTGTAGCAGCTCGGTCAGCGGGCATGCTCGGGTAGTTCCTCCGACCGATGCAACTGTCGAGGTGCCCGTTGTCCCTCCGTCCCCGTTCCGGTGAGCACGTCAGCCGGTCATCGTCAGAGGACTCCCACGTGGTGGGGCGTGACGGCGGCCTGTGCCACGGGATCGGTGCCCATTCGGGTGCGGGCTGTCCGAAGGGCACGCGACCGTCGCACACACGTGGCCTCAGCTTCAAGCATGCGGCGGCAAAAGGGTCGCCGTCGGTTCGGATTCACCGCACCTTGTCAGCAGGTACATCACTGGCCGGACAGGGGCTTTCATGGCGCGATGGCGCATTTCGGGATTTCAATAATCGAAAGGCGGAGGGGTTATGAACAAGGTCCTGCGATTCAAGACTGCCGCGCTCCTGGCAGTCGTTGGGGCTGTGATTCTCGCGTTTCCTGGTGTCGCCAGTTCGGCGTCCAGCGGATCGGGGAATGCTATTTCCGCGACGTACTCCAATTCATGCGCAACGGGATGGGTGGCCCCTGCGTCTGATGACATGCCCATCCGGTCTCAGGCGCGGAACAATGCCACCGTCCTTGAGCGGGTCAAGTTGGGTTACCTCATTCGCTGCTCCAAGCACGTAGCAGTGACAGGTGACCACTACAACGGATGCGGCATCTATGACGCCAGCGCGTGGCTCATTGTGCTGACGGATGACGGCGTGCTGGGCTATACGGCGATGACGTGTTGGAGAGATTTCCACTGACCTGTTTTCGTCCTGGTCGCCAGCACCCGCTGGGGCCGACGCAACTGCAAACTCACGACCCGACATGACCCTTGGCGAACGGGCCGATCCGCCGAAGTAGCTGACACCCCCGTGCCACCTGCACGTCTCTCGAGGCACTTCCTGTCCTTGGATGCTTCGGTTCCCTCCTTGGGCCCGCGTGGTGGCTCTTGGTGGCTGCTGCCGCGCTGTTCGGGAGGGTGACTGTCGAGATGTGGTGCGCAGGGCGCGGGGTGCGCCAAGCCCACACGGGCATCCGGCCCCTCTCTGTCCTCCAAGCGTTGCACCCTCCACAAGGCAGCGGCACGAGCGTGAGCTTCACCTTCCCCCCCGGCAGGTGTCGGGGAGAACGGCATCCTGGCGAGGTTCCTTCGGTTAGCGAAGGGGAGGAGTCACGTCCTGACCGACGGGCCACTGCCAGTTCAACCACCGCACCGCAATACACGGAAACCCTCGCGTGCGCTCAATTGGCCCAGCCCTGGAATCAGGAGGACCGAGAAGCGTCTCGGAGTTGAACTCTTCACGTTCGCATGGGAGTTGACCAACCGAGTAGGCGGGTCCTGCGTCGGACAGTGCGTAGGTCACGTCACTGTGCAGCTCTTTCTCGGAGGACTTCCATGCACTCTCGCCCCACCCGCCGTCCGACCCGCGCTGTCCCACTGCTGGCCCTGACCCTTGGCGCCGACACCCTCTCCGGCGGCCCCGGCAACAACGTGGTCCGGCAAGACTGAGCACTCCGGAGACGGAACCGTCCTGTCGGGCCCGAGGGATTCTCGCCGGGTGGTCGGATGGGCCGCAGCGGGCTGCGGGAACGTCCGGACGGCTGGGGCGGCGGCTTCGGCGGGCCGCTCCTCACTGGCTCTGACAACAGCTGCTGATCATGAGCCTGCTGGCCCATTCGTTCGTAGGCAGGGTGAGGGGAAAGCGTCAGTCCCGTCCTTGGATCGAGTCGGACGAACTGCGCACGCTAGTCGAGCTGTTGTCGGCTGTGCGGGATCGGACGAGGACCGAGGGAAGACCCCAGAGGTCGGCCGGGCCGGCCTGTTTGGAGGGCTGCGGGGGGGGGCAGCCACTCGTGGGCACGCCGCCCGGCCGGGTCGAGTCAGTGGGCCGCTGTCGGCTCTACGTCAAGGACCGCCTTCCCCGCGATGCGCCGGTCCAGCAGTGCTTGGGCGGCCTCGGCGACGCGCTCCCAGGAACCACGCCAGTCGACCTCCGGGGAGAGCCTCCCCGCGGCCACGAACTCCAACAGGGTTGCCAGGTCAGGGCCGACCTCATGGACGTCACCGAATGTGTTCATCGTCTTGGACGGCCCCACGGAGAACAGCGAGTACGGCGCGAACACCGCCGGTTCGTCAGAAGCCCAGCCGATGTTCTGCACACTTCCGCCAGGCGCCAGGAGTTCCCAGGCTGCGGCCAACTGTTGGCCGCCTACGTTGTCGAGGATGAGGTCCACCGGCCGGTCGATGCCTTCGAGGCCGACCACCACGGAGTGGGCACCCAGTTCGGCCAAGCCGGCCGCGCGTGCCTCGGATCCCACCGAGGCGATGACGTGGGCGCCTCCCAGGGCTGCGAGCTGGACCGCGTAACGGCCGACGCCGCCGGCCGCGCCGGTGATCAGTACGCGCCGACCCAGGATCGCGCGGGTACGCAGGGTGCGAAGGGCGGTGACACCGGCCATCGGCAGCGCGGCGGCGCCGGCGAGGTCGACCTGGTCGGGGACCTCGGCCACCGCAGTGGTGGCCACGGCCATCCGCTGGGCCCACGCGCCGGCGCCGAACGCTATGACCCGGGCTCCCACGGACGGCCCGGTGCCGTCCGCCGCGGCACGCGCTACGACGCCGGCGGCGTCGTAGCCGTGAACGGTTCCGGCCGGCAGTCGTCCCGCGAACGCCACCTCACCGCGGTTGAGTGAGACGTGCTGCACCTCGACCACCAGCTGATGTGGTGCTGCCTGGGGTTCTGCGACCGTCCCGAGACGCAGGGATCCCTGCGCGTCGGGATCTACGACGAGCGCGCGCATGGCCATGAGATCTCCCCTGTAGACATGCATGAAGCGGACCGGTAGTCCGGATGGTGCACGGTAATATGCGGACCGACAGTCCGTCTAGCTTGGAGTGCCGATGACTGAACAGCGGGCCGAACGCGCCGACGCGGCCCGTAACCGCCGCGCGGTGCTCAGTGCGGCCGAGCAACTCCTGACCGAAGGCGGCGGAGACCATGTGTCACTCGACCGCGTCGCCGCACTTGCCGGAGTCGGGAAAGGCACCGTCTTCCGGCGCTTCGGCAACCGCGCCGGACTGTTGCAGGCGCTGTTGGAGGAACGATCCCGGGAACTGCGCGATGCGATCGAGAACGGACCCCCACCCCTGGGGCCCGGGGCGCCCACCCCCGAGCGACTGCTCGCCTTCCTCGACGCGCTCGGCGCGATCGCCGAAGGCAACGCCACCTTGCTGTCCGCACACGGGCAAGCCTGCGCCGAGGACAAGTACCGCGACCCCAGCTACCAGCACTGGCACCGCCATCTCGGCACTCTGTTCAGCGAAGCCCGTCCCGATCTCGACGCGGACTTTGTGGCCCACGCCGTGCTCGCCGCCTTCGACGGCGCCCTCATCCGCCACATGACACCCCCCGACGATCCCCGCCGCTTCACTCGTTCCGTCCAGCAGATGGCCACGGCGCTGCTCGGCCGCGACTGATCTCGGAGTGCCTCCTGCTGACGTGGCTATGGCGATGCGATTGACGGAACCACCCCCACTGCCCTCGCCCTCTTGCTGACTCCCGGCCACTGCGGTGACGGCTCTCAACTCGGGCCCGTGCAGCAGGAGATATCCGTCCCCCTCGCATCGGCGTGGGGCGGCCGTGCCGACGGCTGCGAGGTTGGAGACGGCGTCGGGACTCTGCTGGGCGCGCCGTGGCGGCCGGTCGGCGGACCTTCAGTTGGAGGGCGTCCGTTCCGCGGGCCGAGGTGAGATCCGCAAGGCCATCGCCCACGTCGCCGAGCGGCAGCCACGCTGCGGTGAGGAACCCTGGCGTCATGTAGAAGGACGGGACCAGGACCAGGAACATGCGCGCCCAGATCTCCAGGCGGGGGCGAGCGGCCCGCCGCCACGCGCCTAATCGCACGGACTGGTGGCTGCTCCGCAGTGTGCGGAGCGCGGCGGTCAGTTCGCGATAGGTGCGACGAGACTTAACGGATTCCTACTAACAGTAGCCGTCCACCCTGGTGCCAGCGGGAGCGAGGTTGGGCCAGGGATGCCCTGCTCTGTCAGAGGCAGCGGACCGTAGGAGGTCAAGAAGAGTGCACCCCGGGTAGCCCCGAAAACTCGCGTAGTTGCCCCGGTAGTAGCAGCTCCAGTAGCTCACGACTCGCCGTTGAGTGCGCGCGAAGAAGGCAGGGTTGTCCACGATGAACTGCCCGTAAGCGAGGTGACCGCAGGTGCCGGGCGTGGCGAGATCACGGAGCTCATCGCGGATGACGACCAGGATCTCCAAGACGTACTCGCCAACCAGTTGCACGACGAAGGGGACGACCCACGGGTCCGTGGAACCAGCGACCTGCTCCAGGTGACGCTGCCTGACCACTCCGTCGCAGTGCCTTGAGTACAGGCAGTGCAGAAGCTGCCGTTGGCGCGACGAGAGCGACGTCACCGCCTCAGTTGGCGGCTCGTCGTTGTAGAGGCGCCCGGGGATCAAAACCTGCTGGCCCTCTACAACGACCGAGAACGAGGCATGCGGCTGGTGTCGAGGTTCAGGCATCACCGCCAAAACTGCCTCGGCATCACTTGCAAGCTCGGCTGGGAACGCTGTGATCAATGGATTGCTGCTATCGGAAAGCGGCTGCACGAGCCGAGCATAGGCGGACGCCTCGGCCAGGTAGCTGGCATCAATGGCCCCACACTCGCGCAACCCGGCGAAGGTATGCGGCAGAGCACTAGGCAGTGCCGCCTGGGCCGACCGGCGTCGGCATTGGGCGCGCACCGCGTTTCGGCTCAGGGGCGTGATCTCGAAACCCTCCAACACGCCCGCGGGTCACGGCAATTCGCCCTGATCTCCCTACGTCCTTGGCGATACACAGGGCACCTCTGCGGGACGATGAGACGTGAACCTCACGTTGACGTGAGGTTCTAGTGTGTGCGTCATGGACATCAACGGAGCCACCGCGCTCGTGACCGGAGCCAACCGCGGCATCGGCCGTCAGCTTGCTGCCCAACTCGTCGAGCGGGGAGCGAAGGTCTACGCGACTGCCCGCCGACCCGAGTCCGTCGACCTCGACGGTGTCGAGGTCCTCGCCCTGGACATCTGCGACCCGGACGCCGTCTCGGCGGCGGCCCGCACGGCGGGCGACGTGAACCTGCTCGTCAACAACGCTGGAGTCGCAGGCGGCGACCTGCTCGGCGACCTGGACGCAGTCCGCACCGCACTGGACGTGAACTTCTGGGGCACGCTGTCCATGACCCGCGCCTTCGCGCCGGTCCTCGCGGCGAACGGCGGGGGTGCGATCGTGAACATCGCCTCTTCGGCATCCTGGCTCGTCTCACCCGGCCACAGCGCCTACGCGGTCTCCAAGGCCGCGGTCTGGAACATGAGCAATGCGCTGCGCCAGGAACTGGCCGGCCAGGGCACGCTCGTCTCCTCGGTTCACCTCGGGGCGGCCGACACGGACATGATGAAGGGCTACGACGTGCCCAAGATGGACCCAGCCGAGGTCGCCCGTATCACTCTCGGCGGTGTCGAGACCGGTGCGTTCGAGATCGTCGTCGACGAGTACACCGCAATGGTCAAGGAGTGGCTGAGCAAGGACCGGCGGGAGTTCGACAGCCATCTCCAGCAGCTGTTCCAGCAGTTCCTGAACACCTGATCACGGTTCGGGGCTCAGGTCGTCGGTTTCGTCCTCCTCGCTCAGCCGGACGCGGGCGTCCTGCGACGCTCTCGGCTGGTCATGAGGGTGGCGAGCGACCAGTTCAGTGGCTGCGACACCACCGACCGCACCGTCGATTGGACATCTTCCGGATCACGGTGAACCTGCTGGTTGGGGAGAGGGCGCGGCGGGTGTGTCCATGTGGCGGCGGGTGGCCATGACGCAGGCGCAGGCAGCCAGGCAGAGGAGGGCGAGATAGCCGAGGACGAGCGCGGGATTGCCCCCGGCTGCCGCGAGCAGGCTCGGCAGGATGATCGGGGTGAGGGCACCGGCAGTGAGAGCGGAGAGCTGGTACGAGAGGGAGGTGCCCGTGTACCGGACGCGGGCCGGAAAGAGCTGGGAGAGCACGTACGCCATGGGGCCGTAGTTGCAGGCGGTGCAGAAGGCGATCACAGCGCTCGCCGCGTACACCAGGAGAGCCGAGCCGCTGTGGGATGCGAGGAAGAGAGGGACAGCCATGATCGCGATTCCCAGCAGGCCGATGATCACCACGTACTGCGGCTGCCAGCGGTCGCCCAGCCATCCCGCCAGCGGCATGAAGAGGATCTCGCACAGTGCGGCCACGGTGAGTGAGTTGAGCAGGGTCGAGACAGGCATGCCTCCCTGGCCGTGGCCGTAGGAGATGAAGAAGGACGACGTCACGTAGTAGCCGCCGGTGGCGACCAGCATGGCGCCGGCTCCGGTGAGGACTGTGCCCGGCATCTTGCTCAGTACCTCGCGCAACGGCGCTCGTGAGGTGTCTTCCGCGCGGACCGCGGTGAACTCCGGGGATTCGTCCACGGACAGGCGCACCGCCAGGCCGACCGCGACCATGAGGATGGCGAGCAGGAAAGGCAGGCGCCAGGCGCCGTCGGTGAGGTCGCCGCCCAGGTGCTCGGCCGCGGTGAACACCAGGGAGGAGCACAACGCCCCTACAGAGGAGCCGAGTTGGGTGAAGGAGCCGTAGAAGCAGCGGCGTCCGGGCGGTGCGTGCTCGACGGACAGCAGCGCGGCGCCGCCCCACTCCCCGCCCACTGCCACGCCTTGCGCGAAGCGCAGGGTGATCAGCAGCAGCGGGGCGAGAGCACCGGCAGTCTGATACGTGGGCAGCAGGCCGATGCCGAAGGTGGCGAGTCCCATGGTCGTCAGCGTGATGATCAGCGTGCGTTTGCGCCCGACACGGTCGCCCAGGTGCCCGAAGAGGGCCGCGCCGACCGGGCGGCCCAGATACCCGAACGATGTCGTTCCGAAGGCGACGATCGTGCCCAGGAGCGGGTCCATGTCGGGTGGGAAGAAGACGTCGCGGAAGACCAGTGCCGCCGCGGTCGCGTAGATGAAGAAGTCGTACCACTCGATGCTGGTCCCGGTGAGCGCGGCGAGTGCGGCGCGGCGGGGCGTGGTCCGGGTGCCGCTCATGAAAGCTCTCTTCGTTCGCAGGGGTGTGGAGAGGCAGGTCAGCGCGGGGCGCGTGAGCAGAGTGAGACGAACTCGTAGGCCAGATTGGCCGCGGCGACGCTGGTGATGTCGGCGTGGTCGTAGGCGGGGGAGACCTCGACTATGTCCGCGCCGACCAGGTTGAGGCCCTTGAGGCCGCGGAGGATGCCGAGCAGTTCGCGGCTGGTCATGCCACCCGCTTCCGGCGTGCCGGTCGCGGGGGCGTGCGCGGGATCGAGCACGTCGATGTCGACGGAGACATAGAGCGGTGCTGTGCCGATGCGGGAGCGGAGCAAGGAGACGACGTCGCGCACGGGAGTTGTCTCCAGATCGGCGCAGTGCACGATGGTGAAGCCCAACTCGGCGTCGTCTGCGAGGTCTTGAGGGCTGTACAGCGAGCCGCGGATACCGACGTGGGCGCTGCGGGCGGGCAGGAACAGACCCTCCTCGGCGGCCCGTCGAAACGGCGTGCCGTGGGTGAGCGGCGCGTCGAAGTAGGTGTCCCAGGTGTCGAGGTGCGCGTCGAAGTGGACCAGGGCGACCGGTCCGTGAGCCCGGTTCATGGCGCGCAGCAGCGGATACGCGATGGTGTGATCTCCGCCCAGGGTCACCAGGCGCCCGCCCTCGCGAATCAGTCCGTACGCAGCCTCTTCGATCTCTTTGCTCGCCTGCTCGATGTCGAACGGGTTGCACGGCAGATCGCCCGCGTCCACGACCTGCTGGTCGCGGAACGGCATCACATCGAGTTGAGGGTTGTACGGGCGCAGCAGCCGGGAAGCCTGACGGATGGCGGCCGGCCCGAACCGGGCGCCGGGCCGGTATGTCACTCCCGTGTCGAAGGGAGCCCCGACCACGGCGACGTCATAGTGGTGGCCCTGTACGTCCTCGGCGCGTGGCAGCCGGGCGAAGGTGGTGAGTCCCGCATAGCGGGGACTGGCCTGGGCGTTGACCTGACCGACGACCGATGCGTCCGGTGTACGGGAGGCGTCTTCAAGCGGTCCGGTGCGGGGCGGCATGGGTGCTTCCTTCTGGACGGGGGGCAACGGCGCGATGGGCCCCGCGATATCTCCACCGCGGGCCCCGAGGTCCAGCGAGTCTGCGCCCGTCGGCACAACCGGATCCACCAGGCGAAACACACAATCGCGGATTGCCAGTTGAGCGATCGCATAAGACCATCAGGGCCAACGAACATCCCGTCTGGAGAGACCTGTGCCCGCCACCGTCGCCGACGTACTTCACCTGCCCCACCTGCGGCTCGCGCTCTTCGCCGGGACCACGGGCCTCGGTCGTGCCGTGACCTGGGCGCATGCCTCCGACCTCGACAGCCCGTGGAACTGGGTGGCCGGCGGCGAGCTGCTCATGCGCAACGGGCGCACTCTGCCCCGCGCGGGGTCGGCCCAGGCTGCCCTCGTGCACAGCTGCGCCGACGCCGGCGCCAGCGGCATCCTGATCGGCGAAGACCCCCAGACTCCGCCCCTGCACAGGGAGTTCGCGGGCGCCGCCGACGAGCGTGCGCTATCCGTCCTGACGACCCCGTACGCGGTGAGCTTCGCCGCGATCGCCCGAGCGGTCGCCGACGCCAACGCCGGCGAGTCGTCGGCGCGTGTGGGCCAGGTCGAGCGGATCTACGGTGCACTGCGCGATGCGCTGGGCAGCCGGAACGGCGATTCCCCGACCGCCCGCCTCGCCCGCGACCTGCGATGCCGACTCCTGCTCCTGGACACCGCGAGCGCCCACCCCGTGGATCCGGCGGCCGCCGAACCGGACCCCGCCCTGCGCCAGGCACTCCTGACTGAAGTGGGCAGCCACGACGGACGCATCCCCGGCGTGCTCCACCTCTCCCTTCCCGGCAGGACCACGGCCATAGCCGTCGAAGTCCCCGCCGAGGAACCCACCGTGCTCGTCGCCGTGAATCTCCCCGGCAAAGACACCTCGCTGCTGCACCATCTGGCCACCGCGGCCGCGGTGGAGACCGCTCATCAGGCAATGATCCGCGAGCACGAGCGTCGCGTCGGTGCGGAACTCCTCGCTCAACTCCTCGACGCACGCCTCGATCGGGACGCCGCAGCTCGCGAGCTGACGTCTGCGGGGCTTGATCCCTCCCGATCCGTCGTCGTGGCCGCACGTCACGACGACACTCCCGGTCAGCGCGACCTTCATCTGGCCCTGGGCCGAAGGCGTATCCCGCACCTCTTGTCCAAGGACGGGGGGCTGCTGTTCGCGCTGATCCATGACGCACCGCTGCTGCTTCCGACGCTGCGGCAGAAGCTGGGCGCTCACTCCGCACTCGGCTTCAGCGCCCTGGTGGACGCCTCGGACCGGATCCCCATCGCTCGCCACGAGGCCGTGTGGGCCCTCTCCGTGGCCCACCGCACGCCAGGACTGATCGCCCGTTACGACGAGAGCGCTCCCTACCAGCTGTTGCGCACGCCTGAAGAGGCGCGCGCCGTGGTGGACCGGGTGCTCGGCCCGCTGCTCGCTTATGACGCGGACCACGGCACGGAACTCACCGCATCCCTCCACGCCTTCTTGCGCCACCGCCGTTCCTGGCAGCGCACCGCCGCGGCGCTCAACGTGCACAAGCAGACGGTGATGTACCGCATGCAGCGGGTCGAACAGCTCACGGCCCGTACGATCGCCGAGACCGGTGATCTCACCGACCTGTGGATCGCTTTCCAGGCCCAGGCGCTGCTGTCAGGCTGGGCACCGGATACGTACGACGCCGGATGACAGCGGCTGAGCAGGGCGCCCGTGCGGGGCCTTGCGCGCAATCCGGGCTGGGGTGAGCGAGGGACGCGGTGCGGCCGGTGGATGGTGGGCACTGTGCACGGAATGCGAGCAGCACGGTGAGCTGTGGATGCGTGCCTACTCCCTGTACTCCCTGGCCACGGCTTCGCTGGCAAGTGGCGATCCGACTGCGGCCGGGCGGTACGCCCGCGACGCCCTGACCATCAAACACCGGCTGCACGACCTCCTCGGGGCCGCTATGGCCATCGACCTCTTGGCCGCGGCGGTGGCCGTGTCCGCACCGGCATCGGCCGCCACGCTGCTCGGCACGGCCGACGTCCTCTGGCGCTCCGTCGGCCAGGTGCAGGTGGGCATGCCCCAGCTCATGGCCACCCGCAAAGCTTGCGAAGATCAACGGGTGCAGCTCTCTTCCGGGGACGGCCCCGATGGTTTGAGCTGGGAGATCGTGGTTGTGGGTGATGGCGGCGTGGTCGGGTCTCTGCCGTGTCGGTGAAGGAGGCGACGCTGATGGGGTCGCTGATCGGGGAGTTGGAGGCGCGGGAGGCGACGGCCCGGGCCGGGTGCGGTCGCCGCCGTCCTCGACGAGTGACGGAACCGCCGGGGCCGCACCGTGTCGGGGGCCGAGCGGGGCGGGCCGCCCACTGACTATCATCGCCGAGTTCGTGCCACTCACCGGCCCGGGCATCGCGGCGCGGGGTACAGGGGGGCTGACACGGCATGAGAACGAAGAGCGCAGCGGCGTGGGCGGTAGCGGTACTGATGCTCGGCGCAGCCGTCGGCGGCTGCGCCGAGCAATCGGACAAGGGACAGTCCGGCAGCAGCGCGAAGCACACGAAGTCCCACCGCGGACCCGAGGACAAGCCTGATTCACGAGTCGTCGAGGCCGACGACGACCACACCGTCCTCGAACTGTCCGACGGCCGGCAGGTGTCCCTCCGCTTCACTCGCCGCGGCCTGGAGGCACAGCATCGCGACGCCTCTGGCGACGCCTGGTCCGCCCGGAAGACGGTCTATGAGACCGGCACCAACCCGTGCGGCGGCATCAGGGCAAAGGCGTACCGGGACACCGTGTGGCTCGCGGTCGGCTTCGGCCAGTACTGCAGGGACGGGGACGAACCGCACGAGGTGATCGCGGCCGTCGCCACCGGGGACCTCTCCTCCTGGACCACCGACCCGGCCAAAAAGTACACCGTCTGGCCGAAGGCCCGCATCAGCGACGGTGGCACCCGAGTGGACTTCGTCGATCCCAGCTGGGTGCGTACCACCACGCTGACCTGGCGCAAAGGCTCCGGATTCGCCAAGGCGGCCACGGAGTACAAGCCCATCCACTCCTGGTTCGTGGGCCGGTGGCGAGCCACGGACGGCAGCCAGCAGCTGACCATCCACCAGGTCGAGCCGGGTAACTGGGCACGCATGGTCATCGAGTCCCTCACCGGCCCGCGATGCAAGGGCAGCGCCATTGTCACCGGCACCGACCAGTACAACCTGTCCATGAACAACTTCAAGCTCGATCAGGGCACCAGGACCGTCAACTGCCCGCCGGAGGAGCTCAAGTACCGCTTCGACGTGAAGTCCTCGGACGGCCCGCTGCGCCTACGCACGATCGGCAACCACCCGAAGACTGTCCTTACCTATGAGCGGGTGGGCTGACGTACGACTGCGCATGAAGGGTGGCGGCGTGGTCGGGTCTCTGCCGTGTGGGTGGAGGAGGCGACGCTGATGGGGTCGCCGATCGGGGAGTTGGAGGCGCGGGCGGCGGTGGCCCGGGCCCGGGTGGAGGCGCTCGAAGCGGAGCTCGCCCGGCTGACGGCCCGTCTGGAGGATGAGCGGGAGGCATGGTCGCGGCTGCGGATCGCCCGGGAGACGGTGGCCGAGGTGATCATGGATCTGGACGGGTCCGGAGCGACCGCACCGGTGGCCGGCGGCACGGAGCCGGAGAACCCGGTGCACCCCGGGGTGCGGGTGGTCGGGGCGATCACAGTGCCGCACTGGCGCCAGGGGCTGTCGGCTGCGGTGCTGCCGGATGTCTACCGGGACATCATCGAGGTCCTTACCGACGCCGCGAAGCCGATGCAGGCCCAGCAGATCGTGCCGCGGATCGGGCTGCCCGCGGTGACCGGAAGGATCGAGGGGACGCGGGGGAAGCTGAAACGGCTGGCGGAGCGGGGCCGGCTGACCGAGGACGAGCCCGGACGGTTCACGGTGGCCCACCCCGGCGACGGTGTGGAACCGGTCAACTCCCGGAACGATGAAGGCTCTTCTCTCTGGCTTCGGCGTTAACCAGCCAGACCGAAGCACCCAAGAAAGAAGAGCCGTGGTGGAACCCTACGACGCCTTGCCCGGCGTCGATCGGTTCGCCGCCGCCGCAAGGGCCTTCGGCCGCCTCACCGAGGAGTTGGCCGACCCCGCCTCGGCCGCGCTGACCCACCACGATCTGGAGGACCTGATCGAGGCGCGGGGCCGCGAGCTGAGCCGCCGGTTCGCCCTCGCTGAACCAGGGGCGTTCGGGGTTCCAGACAGCGATCTCGAACCGTGCGAAACCGCAGTGTCAGCCGTAATCCAGCATGACAGGGTCGACTTTGCCGGGCATAGAATCCCGCACATGCCGATGTCCCGTCTCTCCAGCAGCGTGGTGATGCTCGTCGGCGTGGCTCTGCTCGCCGGGTGTGGAACAGGTGGGGACGGGCGCCCCGCCGCCAGTGCCCCCGGCGGCGGACCCCGCGCCGGGGCGGCATCGACCGCCCAACCGGCGAGGTGGACGTACGAGTACGTATCGAACAGGACCGCCTTCGGCAACGAAGCGTTCGACATCGCAGCCGTGTCCCCACGCGACGCTTGGGCCTTGGCAGTACGCCAGGATGCCCGGGCCGGTCGCCCGGCTCTGCAGATGCTCCGGTTCGACGGGTCGCGCTGGCAGGAGTATGACGTCCTGGCAGATCTCCGTGACGCTCTGGACGGCGGCACGATCAGCGCGTCCTCGACTCTGCACGCCGGCGGGGGCAGCGTCTGGTTGTTCGCTCAGGCAGATCACGGGCCTGGCAGTCGCTCCACTGCCCTCACTGCTCGGTTCGACGGCGACCGCTGGCGGGTTGTGGAGGTACCCCGGGTGGGGAGAGTGAACGCCGTCGCTGTGCTCGGGCCCTCGGACGTCTGGGTGCTGGGCGAGCACAAGGAGCGGACGGCCAGCCACTGGGACGGGCGCAGTTGGACCGCCACCCGGCTGCCCCTGGAGCCCCAAGCCATCACGGCCCAGACGGCAGGAGGAGATCCGTGGGTGGTGGGGGACACCCCCAACCCTGCGGCGGATCTGGCGGACAAGCCTGACCCGGGCCACCCGAAACCGCGCCCACTCCGGCTGGCGGCCGCGCGATGGGACGGGCTGCGCTGGCGCGAGGAGAGGATGCCGGACGTGGACAAGGACGACGCGCGGTATCCCGGCTGCCGGACCCCCGTGCACAGCCTCATGGCGCGCGCAGCCGACGACGTGTGGGCTATGGGGATCGAGTACGGCCCGTACACCGGCCCTCGGTACACGCCACCCGGAGACCGGCCCTGCGCTCTGCACTGGGACGGGGAGGAGTGGAGCAAGTCGAGTGAGCTGCCCGCGGGGATTCTCGACGCCAGGCGGGTGCGCGGCGAAGACGGGAAGGTGACCCGGATCGCACGGCCCGCGTATCTGGCCGGGGTGACCGGGAAGGTCTCCGAGGCCGACCGCAAGCAGGTGTTCAGGCTGTCCGAGATCGCCGCGGTGCCGGGCACCGATGAAGCTTGGGGTGTAGGGAAGGCCGAACTCGGAGCGTCCGGTGACGCGAACTTCAGCCGAGCGGTGATCGTGCGTTACCGGCCCTGAGCCTGTGCCCCAGACGCTGCTTCGCCGACGGACGATGCCGCCCCCTCGCCCACCTGCTGACTCCTGGTCACTACGGCGACGGTCCCCAACTCTAGCCAGTCCTGCGGAAGATAGCCGTGCCCCGCATCGGCGTCGGGCGACCGGGCGCGGCGGCGTGCATCCGCCGCCCCGTGTGGGCGGGGGTCGGCTCGGAGGACCCGATCATGCCGCCCGCGCAACGGGACGCGTTCGCCGCCGAGATGCAGACCGCGGGCGTCGACCGGCGCCTCACTGTCTACGGCGGCGCCCTCATCCGCCACATGGCACCACCCGACGATCCGCGCCGCTTCACCCGTTCCGTCCAGCAGTTGGCCATGTCGCTGCTCCCGCGACTGATCCGCGGGTGCCGCCCTATTCGACCGCTTGGACCTCGCGGACGTGCCCGGCTACGCCAGACGCGTCCGCAACTGCCCAGGGCTCGCCGGGAATCAACTCGTCGTTTGGTTCCGTGGAGCGGGAATCCGCGCCCAACAGGGAGGATTGCCGCTTGTCCGGGATGGAGGGATAGGCTGAACCATGGCCGCACGGGAAAGTTCTTGGTCACACTTGAAGTTCCTTCGTGCGGCCACCTTTCTGAACTGATCGTGGGGCGGCCCGCCCGCTTCGGTCAGGCGAAGCCAGGAATGTCAGGGCCATAGAATGGCTGGTGTGACCGACAACATTCAGCGCCCCACGAGCGGGCCGAACAGCACCCCTGAACTGCCGACTCAGTACACGCCGGCCAAGGTAGAGGGGCCGCTGTACGAGCGCTGGGTAGAGCGCGGTTACTTCGACGCCGACACGAAGAGCGACAAGCCGCCGTACACGATCGTCATCCCGCCGCCGAACGTCACCGGCTCCCTCCACCTGGGCCACGCCTTCGAGCACACGCTGATCGATACCCTGACCCGCCGTAAGCGCATGCAGGGCTACGAGACGCTGTGGCAGCCCGGCATGGACCATGCCGGCATCGCGACCCAGAACGTCGTCGAGCGTGAGCTCGCCAAGGAGGGCAAGTCCCGGCACGACCTGGGCCGTGAGGCGTTCGTCGAGCGGGTGTGGCAGTGGAAGGCCGAGTCCGGTGGCCAGATCGCCGGGCAGATGAGGCGCCTCGGTGACGGTGTTGCCTGGACCCGCGACCGCTTCACCATGGACGAGGGCCTGTCCCGCGCTGTCCAGACAGTCTTCAAGCGGATGTTCGACGAGGGCTTGATCTATCAGGCCGAGCGCATCATCAACTGGTGCCCGCGCTGTCTGACGGCCATCTCCGACATCGAGGTCGACTACCAGGACGACGACGGCGAGCTCGTCTCCATGACGTACGGCGAGGGTGAGGACACGGTCGTCGTCGCGACCACCCGCGCCGAGACGATGCTGGGTGACACTGCCGTCGCCGTGCACCCGGACGACGAGCGGTACGCCCACCTCATCGGCAAGCAGATCGCGCTGCCGCTGACCGGGCGTACCATCCCTGTCGTCGCAGACACGCACGTCGACCCGGCGTTCGGCACCGGTGCCGTCAAGGTGACCCCTGCGCATGACCCGAACGACTTCGCCATCGGCCAGCGCCACAGCCTGGAGTCGATCGAGGTCCTGGACGAGCGCGGCATCATCACCGTGCACGGGCCGTTCGAGGGGCTCGACCGGTTCGAGGCGCGGTCCGCGATCGTCGCCGCGATGCGGGCCGAGGGCCGGATCGTCGCGGAGAAGCGGCCGTACGTGCACTCGGTCGGGCACTGCTCGCGGTGCAAGACGACGCTGGAGCCGCGTCTTTCGCTGCAGTGGTGGGTGAAGGTCGAGACGCTCGCCAAGGCTGCGGGCGATGCGGTTCGCGACGGGCGGGTGAACATCCACCCGGCCGACCTGTCGCAGCGCTACTTCGACTGGGTCGACAACCTCAACGACTGGTGCATCTCGCGTCAGCTGTGGTGGGGCCACCGCATCCCGGTCTGGCACGGCCCGAACGGCGAGACCGTGTGCGTCGGTCCCGACGAGCAGCCGCCGAGCGGCGAGGGCTGGGAGCAGGACACCGACGTCCTGGACACCTGGTTCTCCTCCGGGCTGTGGCCGTTCTCCACCATGGGCTGGCCGGACCGGACCGAGGATCTGGCCAAGTTCTATCCGAACGCGGTCCTGGTCACCGGCTACGACCTGATGTTCTTCTGGGTCGCCCGGATGATGATGTTCGGCCTGTACGCGATGGACGGCGAGGTCCCCTTCCGCACCATCGCCTTCCACGGCATGGTCCGCGACGAGCACGGCAAGAAGATGTCGAAGTCCTTCGGCAACACCGTCAATCCGCTGGACTGGATGGACAAGTACGGCTCCGACGCACTGCGCTTCACCCTCGCCCGCGGCGCCAACCCCGGCACGGACGTGCCGATCGGCGAGGACTGGGTCCAGGCGTCCCGCAACTTCGCCAACAAGATCTGGAACGCCACGCGGTTCGCGATGATGAACGGCGCCACGATCGAAGGCGATCTGCCCCCGGCGGAGCGGCTGTCGGCCACCGACCGCTGGATCCTGTCCCGGCTCAACACGGTCGTGGCCGAGGCGGACGCGCTCTACGACGACTACCAGTTCGCGAAGCTCGCCGACGCCCTGTACCACTTCGCGTGGGACGAGGTCTTCGACTGGTACGTCGAGCTGTCCAAGACGACGTTCATGGACGGCGGCGACCAGGCGAAGGTTTCCGCCCGCGTCCTGGGCGAAGTCCTGGACGTGACGCTGCGCCTGCTGCACCCGGTCGTGCCGTTCGTGACCGAGACGCTGTGGACCACGCTCACCGGCCGCGAGACAGTTGTCCTTGCCGACTGGCCGGCGGACAGCGCCTTCCGCGACGCCGCGGCCGAGGCGGAGATCGAGAACCTCCGGCAGGTGATCACCGAGGTCCGCCGCTTCCGCGCCGACCAGGGTCTCCAGCCCGGTCAGAAGGTTCCTGCGCGTCTGGACCTGCCGGACACGTCGCTCGCCGCGCACGAGGCAGCCATCCGTCAGCTGCTGCGTCTGCAGCCGGAAGGCGACAGCTTCAGCGCCACCGCGACGCTCCCGATCGCGGGTGCCACGGTCGCGCTCGACCTGTCCGGCACGATCGATGTCGCGGCCGAGCGCAAGCGACTGGCCAAGGATCTGGCCGCGGCGGAGAAGGAGAAGGCGCAGGCGGAGGGCAAGCTCGGCAACGAGGCGTTCTTGGCGAAGGCGCCGGACAACGTGGTGGACAAGATCCGTGGCCGCCTGGCGAAGGCCGAGGCGGACATCGTCCGGCTGCAGAACCAGATCGACACCCTGCCGCCCGCGTAACCGTCGGGTAGGCAGTTCAGCGATCCCCGGACGACGACTCGTCCGGGGATCGCTGCGTCGAGTCACTTCGCTCTTACGGGATTCCGAGGCTCTCGAAGGGTTGGCCAGGGAGAAGTCCCGCTGGCGTGCGACCGTCATGGCCTGGTCGAGACCGAACTCCGCCATGCGGATCAGACCGACAAGTCCAGCAGTTCTTGCGCGGCAGGTCAGACAGCGGTACGAGCGCCAACTTCCAGACCGGGATACGGGGTTCGACCCGTGCACACCGTCCTGCTGTCCGGCTCATCAGGCCCCAGAACGCCTCCTGCCAGCGGGCAGGGCCTACGCTGAGACATGCGGCCGCAGTGAGATCGTTTGTCTTCACACACCGATGATCAACGGATGGCCGCACCCGTCTCCAGAGCGCGTCGCACTTGCGTAGCGTCCGCGCGCCGTCCTGTGTCAGGAGGTCATGTGCAACGTGGCGAAGTCTGGTGGGTGGAGTTCGACGAGCGGCGGCCGGTCGTGCTGCTGTCGGGAGACGACGCGTCCGGGATCAGGGTGATGCAGGTTGTCGCTCGGGCGGGTGTCGACATCACCGGTCTGGGCGTCGAAGTGGCAGTAGGCGACGTGGAAGGGCTGCCCTTTGAAGGCGTGCTTCGGGTCGCGTTCCCGCGTCCGGGCTTTACCCCTTGCACGTGGCTGACCACCGTGTCCCGGGACGACCTGATCGAGCGGGCGGGCGCCCTGTCCTCCGCGAAACTCAGCGAGATTGAGAACGCCCTCCGTCTCGGTGGACTCGGGTAGGCGGAGAAGGAAACGGACGCTCACGACGGCATGGTCGGTCTCGTCCAGGTGATCGACGCTGCCAGTTGCCTCCTCGGCGCCCCTCACAATCGAGATCACCAACCAAGGCTGGATGATCAGGGGCTGGGGCCCCATGGGTAACTCGCAGTCGATCGGGCTCGCAGAGGATGCCCGGGGCCTGAAGAGTGACAGCATCGTCGGGGCTGCCGAAGAATGGGTCGTCAGGGCGGACTGAGCCTCCTACCGTTCCGCCATGCAGATCGTTGTGACGCTGGACTGTGTCGACACCGAAGCGCAAGCCGACTTCTGGCTCGCCGCGCTCGCTCCGTTGGACTACCAGCGCGGCTTCCACGGACCTCCCTACCTGAGCCCTGGTCGGGCCACTCCTGCACCGACCCTTCTCCTGCAACACGTTCCAGAACCGAAGTTGGGCAAGAACCGCATGCATCTCAGCGATCACGGCTTTCGCTGGATCGTCGTTGCCGACCCGGAGGGTAGCGAGTTCTGCGTATTCGATCCCCCGAACGGCACGGACACTGCGCGGTAGTTGCAGCCAGGCCGAGACCCCACCGCTGGCGTGCCCGCCACTGGCGCCGCGACGGCTGCGACGCCTGTCCTTGTGCCGAAGGCCTGCGGCCAGCGGGTCAGTTCGGGACGGCGTCATCGACGAGGGCCAGGGTGGCTCGCGGGGCGGCAGCCTCCACGACGAGGCGGTGGAACGGGGCGTCGTCGGTGAGTTCGACGACGACGGCGTTGCCTTGGGCGAAGGTGCCGCCCCTACCGCGCCGTCGGGCCCTCGTGCTCCGTCGCCGCTTCGGCGAGTGCGTGCACCAGAGGGGTCGCGCCGTCCGTGCGCCAGACCAGGCCCCACTGGACGGGCGGTGCATCGGGGACGGGCAGAAAGACGATGTCAGGCTGTGCGTGGTAACGCCGCCCCTCATCTGGGACGGTGCACACGACGTCCCCAGCCGCGACAAGAGCGAGGACTTCGTAGAACGTGGAGACGGCTGGGCCTCGGCGGATCGGACGCCCTGCCGGTGTACAGACCGGCAGGACAGTGCTCTCCCAATAGGCGGGAAGCGGGCCGTCCACGCGCGGCAACTTGTGGTCGCCGAGCACTTCCATGCTCACCGATTCCTGCCCGGCAAGCGGATGGTCCGTGGCCACCATCAGGCGCAGGGGTTCCTCGCGCAGTACCACGCCGACGGTCAAGTCCGGTTCACGCACCGGAAGCCAGGTGGCCACCGTATCGACCTCACCCGCCCGCAGCGCTCCGAACGGATCGCTGAAGAACACCTCCTTGAACTGGAGCTCGACGGTCGGGTGACGGGCCCGGAAGCGGGCGAGCGCCGGGCGCATCTCATGCATCTGCGCGCCCATCACGCCCAGGGTCAGCGTGGAGGCAGGCCGCCGGGCGATGGACGTCACCTCAGCTATGGCCGCCTGGATGTCGTCGTAAGCGGGCTTCAGCCTCTGGTGCAGCTCTTCCCCGAGGGGAGTCATGCGCACGTGCCGGCTGGTCCGCTCGAAGAGCTGCGCGCCGATGCGACGTTCCTGCTTCTTGATCGCCTGGCTGACGCGTGCCGGGGAGACCTTCAGGCGTTCGGCGCTGCGGCCGAAGTGGAGTTCCTCCGCGAGCGTCAGAAAGATCTCGATGTCCCGCAGTTCCATCCCGCCCCGCCCCTCCGCTCGGCTCTGAATCCGGCCTTCGGACGCCCCGGATCATGAACTTCTGAGTTAACGACCCTAACAAGATCGGCTGTTGTTCCCGGGCCGCCCCCTCCGCATGCTGGGACGAAGCCAGTTCGGCAGCCTCGGGCCCCACGCCTTGGGCTGCCTGCCTGCCCCGTCGGAACCGATATGGAGAGATTCCCGCGTGACGTCTGACCGGAATTCTGTGCACACCCCCGACCCCGCCACCCTCCATCCATTGCCGGCTCACGAACGGGTCGTCTTCCTGAAGCCACTGGTCACCGGGACCCATGTCGTGGCGGGTGACTTCACGTACTACGACGACCCCGACGGCGCGACCGACTTCGTAGAGCGCAATGTGCTGTACGCCTACGGCCCGGAGCGCTTGATCTTCGGCAAGTACTGCGCGATCGCGACGGGTACGAGATTTCTGATGGCGGGTGCCGACCACCCGTCGATGGGGGTGTCCACCTTCCCTTTCACCATGTTCGGAGGCCGGTGGGCCGAGCACACCCTCGACATCGTCTCCGGCATGCCGAGCCGCGGGGACACGGTGGTCGGCCACGACGTGTGGTTCGGATACGGAGCCACGGTGATGCCCGGAGTGCGGATCGGCGACGGTGCCGTGATCGCGGCGGGCGCGGTGGTCACGGCCGACGTGCCGCCCTACACCGTGGTGGGCGGGAACCCGGCCAGGGCGATCAGGCAGCGCTTCGATGACCAGGCCGTCGAACAGCTGCTGCGCGCTGCCTGGTGGGACTGGCCCGTCGACGTGGTGACCGCCAACGCCCGCACCATCATGGCCGGTTCGCCGCAGGACATCGCGCGCATCGCCGCGGCCGAAGGCCTGGGGCAGCAGTGACGACGCGGACAGTCGAGGAGTACGTGGTGTCCGATCCCGCCGGCGGCCCGTACGCGATCGCCACCGGCTCCGACGGCGCCCTGTGGTTCACCTTGGTGCACAGCGGCCAGATCGGCCGATTCGTCCCGGGGCAGGAGCCGACCCGTCATCAACTGGACCGGGACAGCGGACCGACAGTGATCTGCGACGGTCCGGACGGTGCCCTGTGGTTCACGCAGTACCGCGCGCACCAGATCGGCCGGATCACCACGACCGGCGAGGTGACCACCTTCCCCTTGCCCACGGCACAGTGCGGTCCCTTCGGCATCGCCGTCGGACCGGACCATGCCCTGTGGTTCACCGAGACCGCCGCCGACGGCATCGGCCGGATCACCACGGAGGGATCGGTCACCGAGTTCCCGCTGCTGCGTACCGGCGCCTTCCCCTCTGCAATCGCCGCGGCCCAGGACGCGATGTGGTTCACGTTGAACCAGGCCAACGCTATCGGCCGCATCTCCATGGACGGCCGTATCACCGTCCACGAGCTGCCCACCGAAGCGGCCGCGCCGGTCGGTATCACCGTGGCCCGGGACAGCAGCGTCTGGTTCACCGAGATCGCGGCCGGCCAGATCGGCCGCAGAACACCCGACGGCCGGATCAGCGAGTACCCGCTGCCGGACCGGTCGGCCCGGCCGCACGCCATCACCACCGACGCGCAGGGCACCGCGTGGTTCACCGAGTGGGGCGCGAACCGGGTCGGGTCGATCACCTCCGACGGCGACATCACCGTCCACCAACTACCCACCCCGGCCTCCGAACCGCACGGCATCACCGTGGGCCCGGACGGCGCGCTGTGGACCGCGCTGGAGACAGGCGCGCTGGCACGCCTCGATCCGACGGCCGCCGTTTCCGAAACCACGACCCCTGCCGTACCGACCGAGAAGAGGAATCTGACGTGAAGTACGCCCTCGTCATCTTCGAGACCGAGGCGTCACGTGCCCGGATCCGGGCTTTCCGCCGCCTACTGGGTCATCCGCCGCCGTAGCGCTGACATCACCGGAGGCAGATCTGCAGCGCGCCGGCAGCGGTCCAGGGAGCAGGCCCGGCGACAGACGTACGGCCTTTGGATCAACCTCCAAGATCTACAGGCAAGTTGGTTCAGCCTCTTTCACAACACTGCGGTGGTGATCATAGTGGCAGGGCGGAAAGTGGAATCAATTTTCCGCTCTGTAAAACTTCGCCCCAGTAGGAGTGCCCGTGCCGCACACCAACGCAGGCTTCGCCCGTCGCGCAGGACGTCTGCTGCGCACCAGCCTGTTCGCCCAAGTCTTGCTCGCCTTGCTGCTCGGTGTCCTGGTCGGACGCCTGTGGCCGCAGGTCGGATCGTCGCTCCAACCGCTCGGCGACGGGTTTGTACGCCTCATCAAAGCGATGATCGCCCCACTGGTGTTCTGCGTCGTCGTCGCCGGCATCACCAAGGCCGGTGACCTCAAGGCGTTCGGCCGGATCGGCGTGAAAGCCCTGATCTGGTTCGAGGTGGCGACCAGTATCGCCCTGGTCGTCGGCCTGCTGGCCGGCAATCTGTTCGCTCCGGGCGCCGGCATGAACGTCGATCCGTCCACGCTCGAACAGAGCGCGGTGGACGACGCGACGGGCGGCGGCCAACTGCCTTCCACCGCACAGTTCATCCTCGAATCCCTGCCGGACAGTGCGGTCGGAGCGTTCGCAGAGAACTCCCTGCTGCAAGTCCTCGTCCTGGCCTGCCTGGTGGGCGCCGCGCTGCTTCACCTCGGTCAGCGCAAGGTGCCGCAGATCCTGCCGTTCATCGAGCAGGCCCAGGACGTCGTGTTCACCATCGTCGGCTACATCATGAAGCTCGCCCCGCTCGCGGTCTTCGGAGCCACAGCACACCTCGTCGGCGAGTACGGAGTGGGCGCCATGTCCACCTACGGCAAACTCATCGCCGTCTGCTACGGCGTCGCCCTGCTCTTCCTGGTGATTCTCGGGTGCGCGCTGAAGGCGGTCACCGGACTGAGCCTGTGGAAGTTCGTCCGCTACACACGTGAGGAACTGCTGCTCGCACTCGGGACGGGTTCCAGCGAGACGGTGATGCCCCGGATGATGCAGAAGCTCCGCGCGGCGGGCTGCCGGGACGACGCGGTCGGCCTGGTCCTGCCGACCGGCTACTCGTTCAACCTCGACGGAGCCTCCATCTACCTCTCCGTCGGGACGCTCTTCATCGCGCAGGCCATCGGCGTCGATCTGTCGCTCGGCCAGCAGATCACGGTGGTCCTGGTGCTGATGCTCACCAGCAAGGGGATGGCGGGCGTTCCGGGATCGGCGTTCCTCGCACTCTCCGCGACGGCATCCGCCCTCGGGGTCATCCCTGCCGCAGCCGTCGCGCTGCTCCTCGGCGTCGATCGCATCATGGACTCGATGCGCGTGGCCACCAACCTCCTCGGCAACTGCGTTGCCGTCTTCGCCGTGTCCCGCTGGGAGGGCGCCCTGGACCGGGTGACGGCCAAGCGCGTGATGAACGGCGAGGAACCCGGCAGTACGCCCGACCGCGGTGACACCGTCGGACGCGGGGAGGCCACCGAATCGGCGCAGGCCACGGTCAAGGGTTCTGACTCCGGCACCTGATCCAGGCTCGGGAGCGCGGGCGAACCCGGCGCGGAGAGACCCTGCGGGACAGCCCCGGCGCTGTGCAGGCGCCGGGCGCAGGGCGTTGCCGCTGTGGCAGATGTGAATCTCCGTCAGGTCTTGCATCGAGCCGTTGGCGCGGCGTGCCGCAGGTGGGCCGGACCGGAAAGTACTGTCGTCGTCATGACTGATGATGCGCTGCGTTCCGTCACCGTCGGACGGGCCGGTCCGGGCCGGTTCACCGCCACGAACTCCCGTGGGGACAGCCTGAGTTTCGGCACCGGCTCGGGTGCGGGCTTCACGCCGGTCGAGCTCTTCCTCGCCGCGATCGGCGGATGTACCGCGGCGGACGTGGACGTCGCGACGAGCCGTCACACGGAACCGACCTCGTTCTCCGTCACTGTGACCGGCGACAAGGTCGAGGACGGGAGCGGCAACCGCCTGTCGGACCTGGCGGTCACCTTCTCGGTCACGTTCCCTGAGGGTGCGTCAGGCGACCGTGCGCGCGCCATCCTTCCCCGGGCGGTGAAGACGTCGCACGACCGGCTGTGCACCGTCAGCCGTACCGTCGAGGCGGGCACCCCGGTCAGTGCGACGGTCACCGGAACGGAGGGAGACGCCTGACGACGGGGTGGCGATGTCTTCTTCGCTCAGAGCGTCAACGAACGGAACGCGCTCGACCACGGCGTCCGGCGCGTAGCCGCCTGCGGTGCCCAAGAAGGCGACCTTCCCCTGGTTGAGCTGGAAGACCTCAATCCGTGCCGGCCCCTTGATCTCGTCACCGACCGGACCCGCGACTCCTTCCTCGCCGGTATGAAGGCTTCCCTCCACCATTTCCTGGAGCGCCGAGCCGGCGTCTGAGCCCCACCGGCTCCCGCGCACCCGCTCGGGGTCAGGAAGGGCCGCTGCCGCGGTCCGTGGTCAGGGCCTGGTGTGCGACACGGAGGATCTCCTCCGAGAGCGGGGAGCCCGTTGTCGCGCGGGCCAGGACGATGGCGCCGAACAGGGTGCACAGCTGAGCGATGCCGTCGTCGCGCCGCTCCGCGTCCCGGTGACTGCTGCCGCTGTCGCCGGCGCTGTCCCCGCCGAGCCATGCGGCGAAGTCGGCGACGCCTTCGGTGAAGACCTGGCGGGCCTCGTGGTCGCCCGGGGTGCGGGCGATGTCGGTGGCCAGGCCCGCGACCGGGCAGCCGTCCGCGGCGTTGTCGCGGTGTTCGGTGGAGAGGTAGGCGTCGATCAGGGACTGGCGGGCGGACCCCTGGTCGGTGTGGTGGGCGAGGGCGGCGTTCCGGCGTGCGGTGAGTTCGGTGAAGGCGTGGCCGGTCGCTTCGTCGACGAGGGCCTCCTTCGACGCGAACTGCTTGTAGAAGCCGCCGTGGGTCAGTCCGGCGGCCTGCATGAGGTCGGCGACGCTGACGTGTGTGCCCTGTTCGCGAAAGAGCCGGGATGCGGTGTCCACGATCCGCTTGCGGTTCTCCTGCGCCTGCACCTTCGATACGCGACCCATGGGCCCGTCTCCCGTCCGGCCCCTTGCGGGCCCCATTTGGATGTCGGTGGCCATCTATTCTATGCTCATGCTTAGATTACGAACCAAATCTATAGTGCGGTCCGGCCGTCCTGGCCTCCGTGCTCACCGGGAGAAGACATGGAACTGAAGCACGCGGTCGCCGTGGTCACCGGCGCCAACCGGGGGCTGGGCCGCCATCTGGCCACTCAGCTCGTCGAGCGGGGTGCCACGGTGTACGCGGCCGCCCGCCGCCCCGAGACCATCGACCTGCCGGGCGTGTCGCCCATCGCCCTGGACGTGACCGACCCGGACTCCGTACGGGCCGCGGCTCGCATCGCCTCCGACGCGACACTGCTGATCAACAACGCCGGCGCCTCCACCGGCGCCACTCTGCTCGGCGGCGAACTGGAGACGGTGCGCCGAGAGATGGAGACGAACTTCTTCGGCCCGCTCGCCGTCACTCGTGCCTTCGCGCCGGTCATCGAGGCCAACGGCGGCGGCGCCGTCCTCAATGTCCTGTCCGTGCTGTCCTGGCTGCACCCGGGTGCCCTCGGCTCGTACGCCTCCTCCAAGGCCGCCGCCTGGGCGCAGACCAACGCGATCCGCGAGGAGCTCGCCCCGCGCGGCATCCACGTCACCGCCCTGCACGTCGGCTACATGGACACCGACATGGCGGCCCGGATCCCCGCCGACCAGAAGGTGGACCCCGCCGATGTCGCGGCCCAGGCCCTGGACGCCATCGAACAGGACCTCGGCGAGGTCCTCGCCGACGACACGAGCCGGTACGTCAAGCAGAGGCTGGCCGACGCCCCGAACCTGACCTGATCGCCCCGCCCCGTCCCGCCCTGCTCCGCCCCGTGACGGACAGCAACAGCAGCCGCGGCAACACGGACAAGGGGCAAGCTGATGCGTGACACGGCCGTCGGCGCAGGACGGGACTGCGCGTGTCCGAGTACGCGCACGGCACCGCCGGCTTCGGCACCCGCTGGGGCGCGGGGACCGGGCCGGACAAGGCCCGCCGGATCTTCGACCGGTTCACCGAGGCGGGCGGCCCCTCGTCGACATCGCAGACACGTACCAGTTCGCCGAGTCGGAGAAGCTGATGGGCGAGTTCGAGGTACTGGCTGTGGCGGAGGAGTCCGGGCAGCACGACCGTCGCACCGAGGTCAGCGTGGTACCGCTGGGTGTCCCGCACGAGTCGACTGCCGCTTCCCTGGCCGGCGTCCAAGGCGGCACGGGCCGCATGATCGCCCCTGCCGCGCCGGTGGCCTGACACATGTACGGCATCCGTAAGGCTGTGGCTCGGAACCCCTCACTCTGTGGGGGCGGGCCACAGCCTCGACGGATCCGGACGCCTCACATGTTGATCATGTGCCCGGCGAGTCCGTGCACCGCTTCCTTGACCGCCTCGCCCAGAGTCGGGTGGGCGTGGACGTTGCGGGCGACCTCGTGGACGGTGAGGTCCCACTGCTGCGCCAGGGTCAGTTCCGGCAGCAGCTCGGTGACGTCGGGGCCGATGAGGTGGCCGCCGATCAGCTCGCCGTGCGTGCTGTCGCTGATCAGCTTGACGAAGCCGACCGTGTCGCCGAGGCCGTGGGCCTTGCCGTTCGCGGTGAACGGGAACTTCGCGACCTTGACGTCGTAACCCAACTCCCGTGCCTGCGCCTCGGTGTAGCCGAAGCTGGCGATCTGCGGCTGGCTGTAGGTGGCGCGCGGGATCATCGCGTAGTCGAGTTCCATCGTCTCGGCGCCCGCGAGGGTCTCGGCGGCGATGACGCCCATCGACTCGGCGGTGTGCGCGAGCATCAGCTTCGCGGTGACGTCACCGATCGCGTACAGGTGGGGCACGTTGGTGCGGCAGCGGCCATCGACGTCGATCGCGCCGCGCTCGGTGAGAGCGATGCCGGTGGCCTCCAGGCCGTAGCCGGTGACGTTCGGTGCGAAGCCGATCGCCTGGAGGACCTTGTCGGCCTCCAGGACCTGCTGTGCGCCGTTCTGGCCGGTCACGGTGATACGGACCTGCGGTCCCGACTCGTCGATCGACTCGACGCGGGTGGAGGTGAGGACGTCGATGCCCAACTTCCGGTACTGGCGAGCCAGTTCCTTGGAGATCTCCTCGTCCTCCAGTGGCGCGATCCGGTCGAGGAACTCGACGATCGTCACCTTCACGCCGTAGTTGCTCAAGACGTACGCGAACTCGATGCCGATCGCCCCGGCGCCCGCGATGACGATCGACTGCGGCAGCTGGTCGGCGAGGATCTGCTCCTCGTACGTCACCACGCGCGCGCTGCGGCTCGTCCCGGGCAGCAGCTTGGGGCTGGCGCCGGTGGCGATGATGCAGTTGTCGAAGGTGACCGTCTGCGTGCCACCGGCCGACAGGGCCACCTGAAGGGTGTGCGGGTCGGTGAAGGTGCCCCGCCCGTCGATCTCGGTGATCTTGTTCTTCTTCATCAGGTAGTGGACGCCCTTGACCCGGCCGTCCGCCACGGTACGGCTGCGGCGGAACGCCTCGCCGTAGTCGAAGGAGACGCTGCCCTCGACGTGGATGCCGAAGGTCTTCGCCTCGTGGGTGAACAGGTGGGCGAGTTCGGCGTTGCGCAGGAGTGCCTTCGTGGGGATGCAGCCCACGTTCAGACACACACCGCCCCAGTACCTCTCCTCGACGACGGCGACCCGCTTGCCCAGTTGGGCGGCTCGGACAGCGGCCACGTAGCCGCCGGGTCCCGCGCCGAGGACGACGACGTCGAAGTGCGCGCTCTGCGCGTCCATGGAAAGTTCCTTTCTCGCGGCGGCCCGGCCCGGTGCTGAGGCCGCCGAGGCTCATGCGGACGGTGCGGCGAGGAACGCCGGCGCCCCTTCCGCGAACGCGTCGCGGTTCTGGAAGATTCCGCCGTGCCCGGCCGTCCGGATACAGGGGTACCAGGTATGCACGTGCCTGCCTACGCGGCTCCACAGTGCTGATCGCTCTGGCGCCGTCACCCCCACCGGTGCATCGAGATGGGGTCGGCGAGTACAGGGTGGCGTGAGTGCCTGACCCTCCAACGTTGTAGGTTCCCGCGCTCGTGTCTGGCGGGAATGCTGGGCGAGCCATCACGCACAACACTGTCACCGGGGGAAGGCACCTATGAACATCCGTAGCACACGGGGCAAGCTGATCACGGTTGCCCTTGCGGGTCTCACCGCAGGGGCGCTCGCTGCGGGGGCTTCGCCCGTGACAGCCGCGGCATCCAACGGCTATGTCAGCGGCAGCGGCAATTTCGCGGATGACTGGAACGACGAGGGAACCCTGTCCACAACGTCGTACAGCAATTCAGGGGCGGCCTGCCTGTGGCAGAAGGTCCTCATTGCTGAGGGCTACATCCTGGAGTCGGGGGCCGACGGCTACTTCGGTGCCGAGACGAAGGCGGCGACGCGGTTCCTCCAGGTGCGCTGGGGGCTGGCGGACTCGTACGCATCGGCAGACGGCAAGGTGGGCCCCAATACGTTCCGTCGTGCTCAGAAGAACGTCACGGCAACATACATCGGCAGCGGTGACTACAGGGCCCTCAGGTACAACGGCAGGGTGAGCACGTTCAAGATGACCCGCGCCGACACCGGCCGGTATCACATGTATGAGGACGGGACGGCTTCGTACACCAGAAACGGGTGCAGTTGAACGCTGAGAAGCTCCTTCTGCGGTGCTGTCCTGTCGACGTGGCCGCATGCCGCAGTTGACCCCCAGAGCTGTGCCCGGGCAGATGCACAGTGATCGGAAGGCGGCTCGTGGGACGAGCGCACGCGTAGCGGTTGGCATTACTGAGGCATGCAGGAAGAGACGGCACGCTCCGCGATCGGCACGTTCATCTCCGCGTTCAACGCCTCGGACGACAGCTATGTGACTGCGCTGCTCTCCCAGGCCCGCCCTGACCTCAGACGTGATCTTCTGGGGGGCCGTTGGGTCGCAGCGAAGGAATCAGGGCTGTCGAGCAGTTCGTGCTGGACATCCGACACCACCCGGCGGGGACCGGCACCATGGTGCGCTGCTCAGCGGTGGACATGCCGGACGAGTGGGCCCGGTACCAGTGGGTCTTCACCACGCCGGATGAAGGTCCCCGCCTGGCGGGAACGGACGTCGTCCATCTGCGCCGGAGCCTCATCGACCAGGTCATCGTCTTCGCGGGGGAGATCGAGCCGTTCGCCTCCTGAGCCGTTCTTCTGCCGCAGTCCTCTTCCGGAACCTGCCCCGTCGGAGTTCGGGGGCTGCGGTTCGCGGTCGATGAGGCCGCGGTGTTGAGGAGCGTCCGCCCCGGCATTCGCGGGCACCGGCGCATCGGGGTCACCGGCCCGCCAGGCCTTCGCACGGTCGTCCGCGGCCCGGCCCCCTCCCTCGGCGGCAAAGCTCGGCTCGCCCGTGCTGTCCGCCGGCCATGTGCGACCACGTGGTGCAGAGCGCCAAGGCGCGGCAGCGGTATCCCGCGTCAGCTGAGACAGTGCGACGACAGCCGCTCCTGGGCCACGCCGTAACCAGTCGTGGCCAGGCCTCCGTTCGGTCATGACCCGGCCGTGAACCTGCTGGGCCCCACCTCGTTCGGGGTGGAGCCCAGTCGTGCATGACCGGTGGCACCGTAGGACGAGCATCCGGCATCGGGGAAGGCATCTCGCCCTACGCGAGGAGCAGAGAACCCGCAGGGCAGAGGGAGTTGCCATCGACGACTCCGACCGGTACTTCGGAAGGAGGCGGCGGTGGAGTCGCGGGGGGCCGATGGGGTGGTCCCTGCACAGCCCGTGATGCCGCTGCCGTGTCTCCGCCTTCAGGCCCGAGCAGGCGGACGGAGGAGGGGGCGCATGGTCGGCGGTCCACAACGCCGCAGTCGGCCGCGAAGGGCCGGCCGGCAGCCTCGGCCCGACCGCGTCCGAGCGCTGAGGCGCGCCTCCCGACCACAACCGTCACGGAGGCCATGGCGCCGTGTTCCGTGGGCGCACGTCGGCGCCGTGCTGGGTGCCGCAGCGGCCATCGGCGGCCTCGTCTTCACGGCGGTCGCCACCTACTTCAACGCCGTGGTGGCACAGGACCAGTTGATGCAGTCCCAGGCTGACGCGGAACGCGACCGGCGCGGGCAGGCGATGAGAGTCTCCTACTGGACCGAGAACCCGGTCGCGGACACCCTGCGGCTGCACATCATGAACAGGTCACCCGATCCGGTGACCGGCGTGTCGCTCGGCCTCTACGTGGAGAAGGTCGTTCCGGACGACGCGTCGAAGCGGGTGAAGGAACCAAGGAGATACGGGGACCTCTACGTCGAACTGCCGAACCTGGCCCCGTGCAGCGAAACGATCCTCACGCCTGCGCTGCTCCGCTGGCAGGAGTTCGACAAGTCCGGCAAACGAGAGCTGCCGAGCGACGGAATCGTGTCGATGCAGTGGATGGGATTCGTGGACAGGGACTCCCACGAGTGGCTGCGGCAGGACGGCAGACTTCTGCCGTTCCTGGAGAACCTGCCGGACGGGGTGGTGGAGTTCGAGACCGAACCCGAGCCGGGAGCAAGAAGAATCAAGATTCGTGCGTTGCGGGTCAACGCGGAGGTGTCGGGAAAGCTCCCCGTCAAGAAGGCGGCTCTGTGCGAGGACATCTGAACGCGACGGGTACGCCTGGCCTGAGCCGAATCCCCACGCTGCTGTCTCCTCGGCCCACACCGTCTCCGAGCCCGCCGAGCTGAGCCCCTACCCGTCGACCTTGACGTGAACGTACAGATCCCCGGGTTCGCCCCCGCCGGGTCCTGGGGCGCCCTGCCCTGCCAGACGGATGCGCTGACCTGCGCGGATCCCGGCGGGAAAGCGCGCCTGGATCGTGCGTGACGTCGCGGCGCGGCCCCGGCCCGTACAGGTCCCGCAGGGGTCCAACGCGACGAGTCCTCGGCCTTCGCAGTGCGAGCACGATGAACTGCCAGGACCGGCGGTCACCCCGGTTCCGATGCATTCGGGACACAGTCTCGGACTGCGGCTGGCGGACCCCGTGCCCGCACAGGCTTCGCAGGGGCCTTTGCTGGTGATTCTGAGCGGGATGAGGCAACCGTCCGCGGCTTCGGCCGCGCTCAGGGAGACTTCGGTCTCGATGTCCTTGCCTCGCGAGGCTGTGCCCGTTCCCCGACTCACGCGAGCGTCATGGTTCTGCTGCTCGGCCGCCTTCTTCTGGTCCGCCGGAGGGTGACCTGTGCCGACAGCCGCCGAGCGTTCCTCACGAACGGCGCGCCGTAGCCGGTCCCGCTCAGACCGCAGTCGAGATGCCACCGTGCTCGCGTCGCTGAACCGGTCTTCGGGGCTCTTGGCCAGGAGAGCTGTGACCAACTGCTGGAGTTCCGGCGGTACATCAGGAGCGACGGAGGCGAGCGAAGGCGGAGGCTCGGACAGATGCCGGCGCATGATGTCCCACAGTGTCCCCTGGAAGGGCGGGGAGCCGGCGCACATCTCGAACAGGAGGCAGCCCAGGGAGTAGAGATCCGAGCGGTGATCGAAGCGTCCGGAGAAGCACTCGGGTGCCATGTAGGCCGGCGTCCCGACGATGCGCCCCTCGGTGGTGATGTTGTGCTGCGGGGTATGCCCTCGGGCGATGCCGAAGTCCACCACTTTCGCCGACCCCGGACACAGGATCACGTTCGACGGCTTGATGTCCCGGTGCACAAGTCCTGCCGCGTGCGCGGCGGTCAGGGCCTGCGCGACACACAAGGCGGTGCCGACGGCCTCCGCCGGTGCGAGCCGCCCCGTGGCGATCCGGGAACTGAGCGGCTGGCCCGGCACGAGCTCCATCACCAGGTAGATCAGCGGGTGGCCTTCGTGCCAGACGGAGCTGAAGTCATGGATGGTCACGATGTTCGGGTGCGCGAGTCTGCCGGCCGCGGCCGCCTCGCGGGCGAAGCGGGCTGCCTCCTGGCTGCTCTCCCCGCGCTCACGGTGGAGTATCTTCACGGCGACGTGCCGGTCGACCCGAGGGTCCCGGGCCTTCCAGACCTCGCCGAAGCCGCCCGCTCCCAAGGGGGTCACGAGCTCATAGCGGCCTTCCAGAACGTCCCCCGCCCGCACAGCGTCCCCTTCCCTCACGCCGGTGGCCCGAGCCCGGCCCCTGCCCCAGGGAGCCACACGCACGTCACGTTACGCCTGGCACGCGCAGCGCGGAGGCCAATGCCGTCAGGCCGTCAGGCCGTCTGCATCTCTGCGGCCGACCTGGCGGCCCGCTCGATCCTCGCGCGGTGGGCCGCACGGGAGCACCGGTTGGTGCTGAGCTGGAGTTCGCCCATCGACCAAGACCCGAGCATGCGAACGGACCTGCTCCGCGTACCCACCTCGACCTGCTGCGCTTCCTGGAGCGCTCACAGGAGTGGGACCTGGCGCGCACCCGCCGCTGGATCGCGGACGAGGAACGACGCCAGGCGGAGCATGCCCTCGGCGTGGCCAACCGGCCACCCGAGCCGGACTGGCTCATCGAACGAGGATCCGGCGACCGGTCGTGCGCTGAGTGCCGGCCGGACTCGGTGCTCGGCATTCTGTAGTCGGAACACTGCCGGGTGTAACACCCCCAGGCTTCGCCGCGCTGAATGATCAGGGTTCCCCGGCTGTCGGCGGCCGGGGAACACCTGACCTCGATTGATTGAAGTACGAGACGGAGATCCACATGCCACCGCTGAACCGCGGCTGCACCCTGGAGGTATGCCCACAGCACCGATCACCGTCCACCCGCCGCTCGGAACCGGCGGCCGGCGCGTGACGGCACGCGGGCAGATTCTCGGCCTCGCGCACTCCGACGCGGATGTCATCGAATTCCTGAGGCGGGCCGGGCTCCCGGGCGCGGAGGGGTTGCTCGACGACCCGTCGTGGGTGAAGTGGCGCGGCGGCCGTGCCCACCACTACGAAGCGGCGTAGGCACGATTCGAGCCCTGTTGCGGGCGCGGAGCCACCTCTACGATCGCTCTCCTTGGTCACCGGTGGGGTGATCTGTGATGGGGGGACAGATGGGGTACTTGATAGGCCTTCTTTTGATCGTCTTCGGCGCTCCGCTCGTCGGCCTCATGGGTAACTGGATCGAGGACGCCGGCCATGGCGCCGCTGGAAAGGTGATTTCCATCGGCGGGTACACAGTGGTGATCGGCGCAGCCGCCTGGCTGATCATCAGCAACCTGTGATGCCACCAGCCACCAGCCGCCGGCCTCAGGTGTGCGATGCCACTCGCGCCGAGAGGTTCCCGATGGGGCGGCGCGCGAGTTCCCGGTCGGCCGTACGGCTGCGACGCACCCGGATCTCCACGGAAAGCTCCCGCGTCTGGGCCGAGGGCCCCGACACCGGATCACGTCGCGACCTCACGCGCGAGGACGATGCCGCGTTCTGGACCTGGGCCGCGGTGGAAGTCCTGCATGCCACCGGCATCCGCATCGAGGAGCTCACCGAGCTCTCCCATCACAGCCTGGTCCAATGCCGGCTGCCGTCCAGCGGCGAACTGATCCCGCTGTTGCACATCGGCCCGTCCTAGAACGACCTCGAACGGCTGCTGGTGATCTCGCCCGAGCTCGCCGACGTCCTGGCCGCGATCATCCACCGTGTCCGCGACGCGGACGGAGCGGTCCCTCTTGTCGTCCCCTATGACGTCCACGAGCACGAGTTCACCCCGGCAATGCCGGTCCTCTTCCAGCATCGTCACGGCGCCGATGGCCGCCCCTTCAGCGCGGTGACGGTCCGCCGCTGGATCACCGACGCGGCCAACAGCATGGGGCTGACAGATCCCTCCGGCGGGCCGCTGGACTACAAGCCCCACGACTTCCGCCGGATCGTCGCCACCGAAGCGATCATGAATGGGATGCCGCCGCACATCTGTCAGCTGATCATGGGGCACGCGAACATCAACACGACCATGGGCTATAAGGCCGTCTATCCCGAAGAGGCCATCACCGGCCACCGGGCCTACCTCGCCCGCCGACGTGACCTGCGGCCCTCCACCGAATACCGGTCGCCCACGGACGAGGAGTGGGAGGAGTTCCTGGGCCACTTCGAGCACCGGAAGGTCTCCCTGGGCAGCTGCGGACGCGCCTACGGCACCGGCTGCATCCACGAGCACGCCAGCATCCGATGCCCGCTCTTGCGGCCCGACTCCGCCCAGTTGCCCCGTCTCCTCGAGATCCGCGACAACCTCCTCGCCCGGATCGACGAAGCCCGCGAGCACGGCTGGCTCGGCGAGGTCGATGACCTCAACGTCAGCCTCTCCGCCGCCAATAACAAGATCGCCCAACTTGGGGAATCAGCACGCCGGACCACCGACCTCGGCATCCCGTCATTCAGCGAGGTCGCCGCTCGCACTGCCACCATCGACGGAGACAACCGATGACTGGGCCGAAACTTCTTGGCCAGAGCCCTGCGCCGCGACTTACGCTCTCTCCATGCTCACCGTCTTCGTCTTCCCCTCCGGCGAGTCGACCGCGACCGCAGCACGTCTTGATCGGCTGATGCCTGGTCAGGACGGGTACTGGACGGACGAAAAGCTCATGGTTGACCTCGATGACGAGAAGTGCGGTCAGCTGTTCACCGACTGGGAACCCGAGGACGTCCGCCTTCTGGACTCCGCGCTCGGCTATCACCCGACTTGGGCCCTGCAGGTCAACGTCTCCGGCCGCATTGACGGTACTGCCGAGATCCGCAGCTTCCTGTCGCACATCCTCCATGCTGGCGGCGTCGCCATCGACGATTACTCCGACCACTGCTGGACGCTCGAAGAGATCGACAGCGAGCACAAGGTTGACGGTCTGGGTTTCTTCGACTTCCGCACCCACTACGAACGGACCCACGGCAGGCAGCCCCGGACTAGCGCTCGCGCAAGATCAGAGGGGGAGGTCTAGCCATGTTCGACGATGTCGTCGGGCTGCGGCCTGAGGAAGCGGCGCGATGGACTGCGCTCGTCGAGCAATGCCGGCCCGTCCTCGTGGATGAGGGGATGGCAGCCGTTCAGGTTCTGCTGGCTGAACGCGGCATGAGCATCATCCAGTCGATCGCGATCACCCGCGCGTTGCTCGGCTGGCAAGAGACGTCTCTGCGCACCGCCACCGACATCGTGGCCACGAGCTCCGCCCGGACAACCGTCAGCGACGCGGACTGACCAACGACAAGTGCACCGGCGCAAGTTCAGATAATGATCGCGGACCGCCTCGACATCACCGGCGCCCGCTGGGGATTCAACGCGCCGTAAGCGTCCTCCGACTCCGTGCATTGATCACCAACGGCGACTTCGACGACTACGGGACCTTCCGCTCAACCCGCGCACAGCAGCGCCTCTACCCGAGCGCCGACCAGCGAAATCACAATTTCACTGCCTCATCCGACCCTCACTCCAAGGCATCCACACCCAGTTGGGAGCGACAACATTGTCTGAGATGCGCGTGCGCGGATCGCTGGACGGTGCCCCGTTCTCAGCTGTACGGAGGGGAGGACTTCACTCGATGAAGACCCTCACGGAGTCGGCGCTCCCGCCGTTTCGGTTGACGCCGAGACGTTGTAGAGGCTGCCTCGATGCATGCCCGTGGCGACGGTCAGGTCGTCGATGGAGGTTCCCTCGTACCCGCTGGCTGCGAACGGATGCGGCAGGATCAGGCGGCCGATCAGGGGCCGCTGCAGTGGGTGCGCTTCTTCACACCGGACGCGGTGCACAAGGACCTCGGACGGGTCTGCTTGGGCACCGGTGTGCAGCGCGGCACCCCGCCTGTCGTGGGGCCGCGTACCGTCGACCGGCATGTGGCGGTCGTCGTCACTGCCGACGGCGGCTGGTACCGGCACGGGCGCGGTGAGCGGACCGCCGTCACGGCGCCCGCACTGCTCTGGCTGGTCCCCCGGGGTCGTGCGCCACTACGGCCCCGAGCCCGGCGCAGGCTGGGACGAGACGTTCGTGGCATGCACCGGCACGGCGACGGCGACCGTCACCAGACTCGGCTACATCACGGCGGACCGCCCGTGGTTCCGCTGGTATCGGCCGAGGACAGGGGTGCGTTCCTGGCGCTGTCCGTCGACGACCACGCGGCGCGTCATGGCACCTGCCAGGGCCGTCGGATTGACCCGGGCAGGTGCGAGGAAGACCCGTCCGAGTCCGGGTTCCGTAGCCGAGGAAGCCGGTCGGGCCGGTCGGATGCAGGGCTCCGCGATGGTCGGAGTCTGGACGCCGACGCCGAGGTGCGGGGACGGCTCACCCGGGCTCGGGCAGCGGCTGTAGGGGGACTGCGGCCGGCCGTTCACCCTCGCTCGTGACGGTGGTGCTGCGCCCGGTTCGAGCCGAGGTGAGCAGGCACTCCATGATCTCCAGAACGTGAAAGGCGAGCTCACCACTCGCGCGATGCTCGGTGCCGTCCGTGAGGGCACGAGCGAGATCGGCGACGCCGAAGCCGCGGTCGGCTCCCACATAGCCACCCCGGACGGGGACGTCCTGCCAGTGCCCGACACCGGGATCGAAGAGCCGCACGGGCCCGTCGAAGCCGTTGGGGTCGGGCACGGACAGAGATCCGCCTGTTGCGTACACCTCGATGCGGGGAAGGTCGGCGGCCCAGACGTCGAAGGACATCACCAGCGTGGACAGCGCCCCGCTCTCGTGTTCCAGTACGCCCGTGACATGGGTGGCCACCTCCACCGGGAACTCGCTCCCGGCCCGTGGACCGCTGCCGACGGTGCGTACCGGACGTGAGGTGGACGCCATGCCGGACACTGCGCGCACCGGGCCGAGGAGCGTGACCAGAGCGCTGAGGTAGTAAGGGCCCATGTCGAAGAGCGGTCCGCCGCCGCGCTGGTAGTAGAACTCCGGGGCAGGGTGCTCGTGGCCCGGGGTGACCATGAAGGCGGTCGCCGCCACCGGAGTGCCCAGGCGCCCGGTGTCCAGGACAGCGCGGGCGGTCTGCACTCCTGTGCCGAGGACCGTGTCCGGGGCGCAGCCCACGCGGACGCCCGCGGCGTCGGCGGCGGCGAGGACGGCCCGTGCCTCGGCGGTGGTCGATGCCAGGGGCTTCTCTCCGTACACGTGCTTGCCGGCGGAGATGGCGGCGTGGGCGACGTCGGCGTGCGCCGCGGGGACGGTCAGGTTGAGGACGAGGTCGATGTCCTCGGCCGCGTACAGCTCTTTCGTGGTGAGGGCGCGGGTGCCGGGAACTGCGGCCGCGACGGCGGTGGCACGGGACTGGTCGAGGTCGGCGACCGCGGTGACGGACAACTCGGGCAGGACACGGAACGTCCGCAGGTATGCGCCGCTGATCTGTCCGGTGCCGACCACTCCGATACGCAGCGGCGGCTGTTGCCTCAGCGCGTCGCCCACGTCATGCCTTTCCTGATCATCGCGTGAGTCTCGGGTACGTCCAGGTCGGCGACGCCGTGCCCGAGCGTGGTGACGAAGACCCGGCCCGCGCCCCAGTTCCGGGTCCAGGTCACCGGCACCACTGTGCCCAGGAGTTCGGGGTGGTCGGGGTCGGCGGCGTACGGGGAGGTGGCGAGGACCTCGATCGCGGGGTCGACGTGCACGTAGTACTGCTCGGTCGTGACGGTGAAGGCGTTGATCCCGGCCACTGCGGGGTGGTCTTCCTTGCCGGGTACGGGTGTCACCTCGAAAGTGCTGAACTCCCGTGCGTGGTGGACGAACTGGCCGCCCGTCATGAGGTGGTAACGGGTCTCGGTGCGGAACGCGTCGACGATGCCGCCGTGCCATCCGGCCAGGCCGGTGCCAGCGCGGACGGCCTGGCTGAGGCCTTCCAGCTGCGGGGCGGTGATGTCGCCCATCGTCCAGCACTGCACCACGAGGTCGGTCGCGGCGAGGAGGCTCGCGTCGAGGTAGCTGTCGAGAGTGTCGGAGACCGTCACCTCATAGCCGTCTTCCTTGAGGGCGGTGGCAAAGCGGTCCGTGGCGGCGACGGGTGCGTGCCCTTCCCAGCCGCCGCGGACGACGAGGGCACGCTTGGCACCGGCGGAGATCATCGGTCCTCCAGGAGGTCGGCCGGTTCGGCGGATGGGGCACGGGCGTCCCGTGCGCCGGGGTCCACGGCAGTCTCGGTCATGATCGGGCTGCCGTCGAGGGTGCGTCGGTCAGCCGGAAGGGGGTGTGACAGTCGTGGCTTCGCGGGATGGCGCGTACGGGCGGGTGGCGCACAGGTGGTTGGGCCTGAGGGTCAGGTTCTCCGGCGTACGCGCGGATGGCCCCACAGGTCGGGACTGACCGCAGGGAACTGCCTTCTGCGCGGGGGAGGTCGGGATGTGAACCTGTTCCTACGGATGACCGTCACCACGGTCGTCCGTGAGGCTCCACGGGGTGGCTGTCGTACCCCCGCTGTAGCGTTCGGACCGAAGTCAGGGTCATGTTCTGCTGTTGACGGAGGCGTGCGGATGACGAGTACGACAGGCGAGGCCGTGGTGGCGGTGTCCCGGCGTATCGGGGCCCCGGCGCAGGTCATCTTCCGGATCCTGGCCGACCCCGGCCGGCACCCGGACCTCGACGGATCGGGAATGCTGCGGGGTGGCGACTTCGACGCCATGGTGTCGGGCATCGGGGACGTCTTCGTGATGCGGATGCACAATGAGCGCCACGGCGACTACGAGATGAACAACCACATCGTCGAGTACGAGCCGGACCGTCGCATCGCCTGGGAGCCGAGGCCCGGCCTCGGACATCCGGACGCCACCGTGTCCGGGGCCGCGTGGGGGCACCGGTGGATCTTCGACCTGGTCCCGGACGGAGCCGGGGCGACCGTGGTGACCGAGATCTTCGACGGATCGCGCCTGCCGGCGGACAAGGGCACGGAGGTCGACCGCGAGCGCGCCTGGTGGCGCACGCAGATGGTGACCACTCTGGATCGCCTCGCCGAACTGTCCGCGCGCCCGGCGGACGCCGAACTCGCGGCACTCAAAGGCGCCCTGGACCGCCAGCGCGAGCACGTCCTCGGGATCCTCGAAGGGCTCTCGGAGCAAGACCTGCGGCGGCCGGTGCTGCCCAGCGGCTGGAGCTGTCTGGCATTGCTGCGCCACCTCACCCTGGATGTCGAACGATTCTGGTTCCCCGGAGTGATCTCCGGCGATCCCGACGTGGTCGGACAGCTCGCCGCAGGCGCGGAGGCGCACTGGTACGTGCCCGAGGGGATGGGCGCCGACGAGGTGTTCGCCGACTACCGGGCGGCCATCGCACGCGCGGACGCCGTGCTGGCCGCCGCCACGCCCGGTCAGGAGCCTGCCGCCTGGCCGGTGGAACTCTGGCCGACCTGGCGGCTGCCTGACGTGCGGCACATCGTGATCCACGTGATCACCGAAGTCGCCTGCCACAGCGGCCACTTGGATGCGGTCCGCGAACTGATCGACGGCACCACCTGGCTCGGCGGCAACCCCTACGCCGGCTGATTCGATGGGGGGCCAGGACTTCGGTGGGACGCTGCGGCGGGTGGGGGAGACTCCGAGGTCGTCGCAGGCGCGCGCCGATGGTTTGTCCTCAACGGCACAGCTATCCTGCGCCGATGAAGCGCCATCAGCGCGCCGCCGGCGCGATCGTCGGCTCAGCTGTGGGTGACGCGCTGGGCGGGCCTTTCGAGTTCGGTCCACAGGGAGCGTTCTCCGCACGGTTTCCCGCGCCCGGAACCGGTGACGAGATGTGCGGAGGCGGTGGCTGGGACCCGGGGGAGGCGACCGACGACACGCAGATGGCTGTCCTGGTCGGGGAGTCACTGCTGGAGCGGGGTGGACTGGATCTACCGGACATCTTCGTCCGCTTCCAGCGCTGGGCGGTCGCAGAACCGAAGGACATCGGACTGCAGACCGAAGACGTCCTGAACAACGGCATGCCCTGGGATCTCGCCGCCGCGATCCACTTCCAGGTCAACCAGCACGCAGCGGGAAACGGCTCCTTGATGCGGGCATCGACCTCCGCGGTCCACTTCGCTGCCGCCGGCCAGGAAGCCACCATGGACGCGGCACGCAGGATCGCGGCCCTCACCCATGGTGACCGCGCAGCCTGGGAAGGCACCGCGATCTTCCATGAACTCATCCGCGTGACCTTGGAGGACAAGGATCCGCTCGCCGCGCTGCCGGACATCCTGGCTCATGTCCATCCCGGCCATCGAGACCGCTACGCCACCGTCCTCGCGCCCGGCTGGCACCCCGATCAGGCGACGGAGTTCAACGGTGCCGTCTGGCCCTGCCTGGGCTCCGCTGTCTGGGCTCTACGCACCCATGCCGGCTTCGAAGACGCGATCCGCGCGGCGATCGACCTCGGCGGCGACACGGACACCGTGGCAGCGGTGACCGGAGGCCTCGCGGGGGCGTACTACGGTCTGGAGGCGATCCCCGACCGGTGGACCCAGCCGCTCCACGTCCCCCTCCCGGGATTCGACCGACGCGTTCTTCACCTGACGGATCTGCTCCACCTGGCGGACCGCCTCGCGGGCTGAATTCGCGCGTCATCCGACCCGTGCGGTCTTCTTCGGCATCGGCTCGGTCTTCAATCGGCGCGTCATCGCCGCACTTGCCGGGTGAACGTAAGGAACTCCCGCTCAGCAGCGGCTCGTTCAGGACGCCCGCCAACGCCCGATGACGTGGCGATGCGCCGCAGTTGACGGCACCTTCAGAACACCTAGGTGGCGCACGACCAAGGCCACCGACCGCCCGAAAGCGGCGGGCGGGAGTACCAGCGCGTGGCCAGGTGGAGATGATCTCCTGCGGGCACCCGCCGCCCGTCGTCCTGCGCGGAGGCCGGCCGATCACGATTGACGCTGCCTGCCCCCCCCGCGCCATGTCGGCCCTCCTCCTGCACAGCAGTCGCTATCGAGGGATGCGGCGCGGCTGCACCCCGTTCAGTGTCGGCGTGACCGGCCGCAGTAGCCCGTCCCGGCCGAACTCGACCCGGTCGATCGTGGTCTCCCGGTGCGTGCCGTCCCCGCCGGGGATCGCGAAACGGTGGTAGGCGATGTACCAGTCGTCGGTGCCGGGCACCTGGAGCAGGGAGTTGTGCCCGGTGCCGAGGATGCCCTGCGCCGGGTCCTTCTCCAGGATGACGCCGTGCGTGGTGAAGGGCCCGTACGGCGAGTTCGACGTGGCGTATCCGACGCGGTAGTCGGGGCTGCGGGTGTCGTCGATGGAGTACGTCAGGTGGTAGACGCCCTTGCGCCGTACGACGAACAGGCCCTCGCGGAAGTCCTCGAGCCCCTCGATCTGCCGTGCCTTCGAGGGGTCGTACGACACCATGTCCTCGCCCAGCGGCACCACCCACGCCGAGCTGTTGCCCCAGTACAGATACGTCTGCCCGTCGTCGTCCGTGAACACGGCCGGGTCGATGGCCTGTCCGGCGCCGTCCGGGTTGGCGGCGATCAGCACCTGGCCGCTGTCGGTGAACGGGCCGGCGGGGGAGTCGGCGGTCGCGACGCCGATCTTCGCCTCGGCGCAGAAGTAGAAGAAGTATCTGCCGTCGCGCTCGGCGATGGTCGGGGCCCAGGCCCGGGACTCGGCCCAGCCCACGTCCTTGCCGAGGTCGAGGATGACGCCGTGGTCGGTCCAGTCGACGAGGTTCGTCGACGACCAGACGCCGAACGTGGTGCCGCTCCAGCCGTCGAATCCGTCGGTGGTCGTGTAGAGGTAGTACGTCGAGCCGAAAGCCACGATGTTGGGGTCGGCGTGGAACCCGGGCAGCACAGGCGTCTTCATCTCCACGGCCGACACCTTCCACCGGCGCTGTGCGCCGTCCGCTGCGGTCACCGTGTAGGTCACCGGCGCCCGCAGATCCGTCCGCTTCCCGTTCGCAGGGCTGATCCGGGCGCCGGGCGCGAGCGTGAACTCCGGTCGCAGGCGCCGCAGATCGGTCCCCGGCCGCACCGGCAGGACGACGGTGCCGCCGTCGTTCTCGATCACGGCGGGCGCCTTCAGCGACGCCAGCTCGACGCCCCGGATGCGGGTCGCGTTGGAGGGCAGGGCGGCGATCTCGTCGGCGGACAGGGCCCGGTTGTAGAGCCGCACCTCGCGCAGCCGGCCCTTGAGGGTGTGGTCGGAGGCGTACTGGGAGCGGCCCAGGTAGTTGGCCGTGGTGCGGCCGCCGCCGATGTCGGAGGGCATGAGGGTGACGGCGGTGTTCTGGGCGGCGACCGCTCCGTCGAGGTACAGCAGGGCCGTGTCGCCGTCGGCGGTGTACGCGACGTTCGCCCAACGCCCGCGCCCGAGACCGCTGTCGGCCTTCGCCTCCTGCTCCTTGGTCCAGTTGCCGTCGGAGAGGGCAGCGCGGAAGCCGTCGTCGGGACTGCCGCCGGTCGCGAACAGGTACCCGTTTCCCTTCCCGTCGGAGCCGGTGTTCCCGAACCCGTAGAGGAAATACGGCGTCTTCTGGTCGGTGTCCACCCACACGTCGGCGGTCACGGTGACCGAGTCCACGCCGGAGAGCAGGTTGTCGGGCAGCTTCACGTGCCCGCTCGCCCCGCCGAGCACCAGGGCGCCGTCCACCCAGCCCGTGTCGCCGCTGAGGGTGCCGTGGTACTCGTGCCCCGAGGTGTCGTCGGCGCTGCCGTCGAGGGGCCAGTGGGCGATGAGTCCGTCCTTGTCGGCGCGCACGGGGGCGACGCCCCACTTCTCCTCGATCCGGCCGGACTCCTCGGCGGTGACCGGGAGTACGGTGCCGTGGCGCGGTGCCGACGGCAGCCGGTACGCGGCGGACTTGATCCAATTGCCGCCCGCGAGGTCGGTGCTCTCGAAGGGCATGTAGCCGGTGGCGGTGTAGTCGTCGATGAACAGATACCACTTGTCCTCGGTGTTCGACTTGAAGACCAGCGGCCCCTCGCCCTGTGCCATGGAACCCATGCCGATGCCCTCGGAGACGGTCGTCCACGAGGTCGAGAGCAGATCGACGGCCTTCTCCTCCAGGATGAACTTCCCGTACGGCGACTGCGACGCCGACCGCTCGTCCTTGGTGAACCGGTAGTAGGTCCCGTCGTGCGCGATGACGGTGGAGTCGATGACCGAGTACCCGGGGTCGTTCCACACCTTCGCCTCGCTGAAGGTCACGAAGTCCTTCGTCGTGGCGTACAGCATCCGGTTGTACGTGTCCGCGGTGTGCTCCGTGTCGGAGGCCGCGTACAGCTTCGACGCCCAGAAGACGACGTACGCACCGGCCTCGTCGCTCCAATAGGCCTCCGGCGCCCAGGTGTTGCCGGCTGTCTCCGGCGACACCTGTACGGATCGCGGCTCGGACCAGTTCACGAGGTCCGCGGACTCCCACACGATGATGGACCGGCTGCCGTGCCGCTGGACGTAGTCCCAGCCGGCGCCGTCGTAGATCCTCAGGTCAGTGGCGATGAGGAAGAACTTGTCGCCTTCGGGTGACCGGATGACGAAGGGGTCGCGTACGCCCTTGTCGCCGAGCGTGGACGTCAGTACGGGCTGCCCGCCGTTCAGCTCCCGCCAGTGCAGCGGGTCGTTGCCCTTGCTGAGGGCGAGGTGGATCTGCTCGCCGTCGGCGGTGCCCTCTCCGGTGAAGTACACGAACAGGTAGCCCTCGTAGGCGGCGCTCCTGCTGCTCGTGGGGACGGCGCTCGCGCGGGCCGGAGAGGAGATGGCGGTGGCCCCCAGGGTGAGGGCTCCGGCGACGAGGACATGGCGGCGGGACATTCCGTTACGGGGCGGCATGCGGGCCAGTCAAGAAAGCGGGAGCCGGGGCGGTCAAGATCCCTGACGTGGATTGGTCCGAAAAATCGAAGGCCGTCCGGGATGTCGAACGACAATGAGGGTGAGCCACCCAAACGGGGCCTCGGACGAAGTCTGCGGTGACACCGCGCGCTGGAGCGACCTGGAGGATGCCCGCGGGGTTGAGGACCTTCTGGGTGGTGTTCGATCGGCCCGCGCGCGGGCCGGGTACGCAGCAGCCGGCTGGACGACCGTCCGCAGGAGTTCCCGCGCATCAACGAATCCCTGGTCGCCCGCCGGCACCCTTACGCCTACACGGCGAGCGCGGCCGAGATGTGGCGCGCGTACGAGACGGTCGACGGAGTGCTGCCGGACGGGAAGTTCACCAACCACCCGATCAAGCACGACATGCTGCTCGGCAGCAGGCAGCTGATCCGTTTCCCCGACGGCGCGGCGGTCAGCGAGCCGGTGTTCGTCCCGCGGCGCGGGACGCGGGGCGCGGGACGAGGACGACGGCTACGTCCTGTCGTACGTGGACGACCCCGACCGGGGCGCGACCGACCTGGTGATCCTCTCGGCCCAGGACTTCGGCGGTCACCCGCTGGCCCGGATCCACCTGCCGGGCAGGGTTCCCCTGGAGTTCCGCGGCAGCTGGGTGGCGGACGCATGGACGGCGGGCCGCACCGAGCTCTGGCCAGCCCTCTCCCGTGCGCGGCGGTGGTGTGGGGACTTGAACGCGTGCGGGGGAGACGTTCACACGGCTGCGGGCGGAGCAGTCGAACGGGCGTCGGTGTCCTGGGCGGTCCACACGACGTGGTCGCGTTCGCTCAGCACCTCCTGGTTGTCTCGGCTGTGCCGGAGCACGGGCAGGGCCTCCGCATCGGTGAGCAGGTCGAGGGTCTCCCGCGGGCTGGTGGCCAGATCGCCGGCCATCACCAAAGGCCACATGGCGGCCCTCAGGGAGCGGCCTTCACCGGATCCTGAACGGCCGCGCATCCGCAGTGCGACAGGCCGGACGGCCTCGGCCGGCACGCCAGCCGGAGGCTCGGCCGAACGCAGACCCTGCGAAACCCGAGGGGCCACCTCCTGCGACGCGACCGCGGACGTCCTGTCGGGAATCCGGATTCCCGAGGCGCCAGGTGTCGGATTTCCGGGCTTTCACGACGCTGACTGGCTGTGACGTCGTCTTGCGTCAGAAGGTGCTCGCTGTTGCAGTCGAGCCCGGCGCACCGCGCCGCAGGAAAGAGCCTTGGTGAACGTCGCGACCACGACGAACCGCGAGCACAGGCGACGGGGGCGAGCCGTCGCGCTCGTCATGGCCTGTATCGGGGTGTTCGTCGCCTATTTGCCGGTGACCGCCGTCTCGGTGAGTCTTCCAGCGATCCAGCGGGCGCTGCACGCGTCCACGTCCGAGCTGTCCTGGGTGTCGGACGCCTTCGTGCTGCCCATGGCCGCCCTGATCCTGACCGCGGGCGTCTTCGGTGACGTCCACGGGCGAAAGAAGGTCTTCCAGGCAGGGTTGTTGTGCACGGCCGCAGGCGCCGCCGTCGCCCTGTCCGCGCAGTCGATCCATGTGCTCTGGGTCGGTCAGGCGCTGGCCGGGCTCGGCGCCGCGGCCCTCCTGCCGACGACCCTGGCGATGGTCAGCCATGCCGTGCCCGATCCGCGTGAGCGCGGCAAGTTCGTCGGCCTGTGGGCGGCGTCCCTGATGGCGGCACTGGCGCTCGGCCCCATGATCTCCGGAGTGATCGTCGAGCACTTCTCGTGGCGCTGGATCTACCTGCCGTCCGTCCCCGTGGCCCTCATCACCACCGTGGTCGCCGCGTGGCTCGTCGGAGACTCGCGCGCACCGGGGACACGTCGCCTCGACTGGCCGGGACAGATCACCGCTACGGTGGCCGTCACGGCGCTCGTGTACGCGGTGATCGAGGGCGGCGCCGAGTCCTTCACCGACACTCAGGTGATCGTGGCCTTCGCCCTTGCCGCAGTGAGCCTCATCGCTTTCGTCCTCGTCGAGCGGCGCAGTGCCGCCCCGATGCTCGACCTGGCCCTCTTCCGCAGCCCCGGCTTCAGCGCGACGAGCCTGATCGCCATGATCTCGTTCCTGGGGCTCATCGGATTCTTCTTCGTGCTGAGCCTGTACTTCGGCATGGTGCAGCAGCTCAACACGCTCGACGCCGGATACCGGCTGCTGATGGTCACCGGAGTGTGTCTGGTCGTCGGGCCCCTGGCCGGCCGGGTGATGCACCGCATGTCCCCGCGCCTGCTCATCACGACCGGTCTGCTGATCACCGCGGGCTCCATGCTCGCGCTGACCTCGATCGACGCGGACACCTCGTTCGGTTCGCTCGCATGGCGCCTGGTGCTGCTCGGTCTGGGCCTCGGTCTCGTCGTCACGCCGATGACGGCGACCGCCGTGTCCTCGGTACCGCACCAGCTGGCAGGCATGGCCGCGGCGGGCAACAACGCCCTGCGCCAGGTCGGCGGTGCGCTCGGGCCGGCCGTGCTCGGAGCGCTGCTCACCTCCAAGTCCGTGAGCGCGCTGCCCGACCACCTGGCCGACGCCGGTCTTACGGGTCCGGCCGCCGACCGGATCGTCTCGGCCGTCGACGCCCAGGGTCTCGGGGCGGTCGCTCAGATGGACCTCGGGGCCGACAGGGGCCGAGCCCTGGGAGCCCTGTCGGAGTCATTCCTCGACGGCATGCGGCTCTGTCTGATCGTCGCAGCCTGCCTGGCTCTCCTCGCCGCACTGGTCAGCGTCGTCCTGCTGCGTCGCCGTCGCCCCGCGCCCCAGCCCGACGGCGCCCCCGACGCTCCCTCTCCGGCGGCGTCCGCCGGCGACGCCCCCGTGGTCACCGCTGCGCCGGCGCTGTCCGGCACCGTACGCAACGCGGTGGGTGCTGAGATACCCGCAGCGGTGCTGACGCTGATCTCTCCCGCGGGCCGCCAGCTCGGACGCACTGTGGCCGGGGCGGACGGACAGTTCCGTCTTGACATCCCGGCGCCGGGAGCCCACGTCCTCATCACCGCCGCCGACGGTCACAGCCCCCAGGCATCGAATCTCGTCCTCACCGGCGAACCCCTCACCCACGACGTCCGCCTCACCTCGACGAGGGGGCTCACCGGCACCGTCGTCAGCGCGGACGGCGGGCAGCCCGTCGCCGGCGCCGTCGTGTCGGTGACCGACATGCGAGGTGAGGTGCTGGCCTCGGGCACCACCGACGGCGCGGGCGGCTTCACCTTCGGGGAGCTGACGACCGGGGATGTCACGGTCGCCGTCAGCGCCGCGGGATTCCGCCCCGTCGCCGTCGCCGTCACGGTTCCGCCGACGGGGCACGGCTCACCCGGCCCCGAGATCGCGCTCCGGCCCGGCGCCCTGCTGCGAGGCGTCGTACGGACGATGTCCGGTCTCCAGCCGCTGGCCGATGCGCGCGTGGTCCTCGTCGACGCGGCCGGGAACGTGGTCGACACGTCCGCCACCGGCCCCGACGGGGCGTACGTGTTCAGCGATCTGGATGCGGGCGACTACTCGGTGATCGCCAGCGGATATCCGGCGGTGACCAGGACGGTGTCCGTCCAGGGCGGTGGACTCGACGACCTCGACCTCGATCTGGCCCACCGGACGAGCTGAGGACCGTTCACCCGGCCCGGGGTCTTGTGGGCGCGACCGCACCCACAAGACCCCGGACGGAACCGGCCACACACCCGCGCCACCTGGAACCGGAGCTTGGCCGGAGGTCGCGACCGCGCCACACAGTCCCCGGGGTCCGGCTGCCCTCCTACAGGCCGCACGTGATCAGCACCCCTACGATCGGCATACGGCCCGCCTCATCGCACTGGACCAGCCCGCTGGAGCGCCACGTGATCGACTCACTCGACCTGCAGCTGATGCAGGCGCTTCAGCTCGACGGCCGGGCACCGTTCAGCCGAATCGCCGAGGTCCTCGGCGTGTCCGACCAGACCGTCGCGCGCCGGTTTCGACGACTGCACGCCAGCACCGGTCTGCGCATCCTGGGCATCACCGACGAGGCCCGGTTCGGCCGCACCAGCTGGATCGTCCGCCTGCAGTGCACACCCGACGGAGCCGAGCAACTCGGCAATGCCCTCGCACGCCGGGCCGACACCTCGTACGTCGGCCTGCTCTCCGGTGGCACCGAAGTGATATGCGCGATGCGACCGAGAAGCAGCCAGGAGCGCGACGAACTGCTCCTGGACCGTCTGCAGCGGACACCACGCGTCACCTCGGTCAGCGCGCACTGCGTACTCCGGCACTTCTACGGCGGACCGCTCGGCTGGCTCAACAAGATCAACGCCCTTGACGCCGACCAGGAGGACGCCCTCCGCCTCCCGCCCGCCGACCTGTCGTCACCCCTTCCCGAACTCGACGACCTGGACGAGACCCTGCTGTCCCTGCTCCATCGCGACGGCCGCGCACCACTCACCGAACTCCAGGCAGCCACAGGACAGTCCGAGTCCGTGGTCAAACGCCGCCTGACCCGGCTGCAGACCAGCGGCGTCCTCTACTTCGACGTACAGCACACCCACGAACTCCTCGGCAACGACGTCCTGGCCGCCCTGTGGCTCACGGTCGCCCCGTCCTCGCTCGCTTCCGTGGGCCGAGCCCTCTCTGGTCACCCCGAGGTCCGCTTCGCCGCAGCGACGACCGGGCGGGCCGGCGTCTTCGCCGCGACCCTGCACCGCGGCACGGAAGAGCTGTACACCTACCTCAGCGAGAGGATCGGCGCGCTCGACGGCATCCAGTCCGTCGAGCCGGCGCTCATCGTCCGGCAGGTCAAACAGCTCGCCTACGAACCGCCCCACCGCTGACGGCCGACAGGGGGTCGGTTCGCGCGGCGCCTGGGTCAACGCGGCGCGGTCGGCGGCGAGTTCGGGCAGGTCCGCCCGGGGCTGTGTCTGCGGCGCGTGTGGAGTCGACCGCGTGTTCAGCGCCAGGTGCTGTTGGCGAGCCGGGAAGCGTCACGATATGGCAGGTGGGGCCCGCCGACCGGACCAGCTCGACCCGCGCAGCTCCACGGCGACGGGAAGGTCGGCGTCCTGCGCTCATCGATGTCGCTAAGGTGGTGGCCCCCGCGTAGGTCGGATGCACCACACCAAGTCCGGGACCCTGCCGTCCGATTCGGATACCGTTCCCGGCGGACTGCGGCGTTCTGGCGCAGGCTGTCTGGTGACGACTCAGAACCTCCAGTCTCTGCAAGTCCCCGGCTGGGTGGCGCTTTTGGCGTGGCGCGGAAGGCGAAGGTGGGGCGGGGCAGCGAGGTGACGTGTGGTCCTCTGATGGAACTCGTCCTGTCCCTGTCCGGACGTTCATAGGTGCCTGTCGAATCAAGAGCGGGGCCGGATCCGGTCGTTGAGCGCGGCCCCGACCTCGGGGCAGTTCTTCCGGATGGTGTCGAGGAAGGCACGCAGCACCGGGGTGTGATCGCGGGCCGTGAAGGACAGGACGAGATCGGGCAGGGGAGTGCGTGGGGTCACTTCACAGAACCGGACTCCTGGACGTGGGGCCGCCCGCATGCGGGACGGCCCCAGGCCGACGCCTACTCCGGATGCGGCGAGGCCGATGATCGTGTGCACGTCCCTCGCGACGGCCGCGCCGCCGAGCGCCGTGGAGTCCGTGCCCAGCAGGGCGTGCAGTGCGGCGACTACGGCGGGCTCGTCCTCGCCGGCCGACACGATCAGCGGCTGTTGCCGCAGCTGGTCGACACTGATCGACGGTTGGCCCGCGTAGGGGTGTGCTGAGCTGACCACCGCGATCACGTGGTCGGTTCCGACGGGAACGGACACGAGGTGTTCGGCTCCGGCACCTCGGGGCGGGCCGAGGGTGAGGGCCACGTCCAGTTCCCCGGCGATGAGAGCGGGGCTGCTGCGGCTGGTCGCCATCTCGTGCAGTTCCATTCTCACGTCAGGCCGTTCACGGCCGAACCGGCTCAGTACGCCCGGCAGCGGGTCTAGCAGGGCCGAGGCGATGAAGCCGAGGCGCAGACGTCCCGTCTCGCCGCGCGCGGCCCGTCCCGCGTCGACCGTGGCCGCCGCGATCTCGTCGAGCGCCCGGCGTGCCCGCGCGAGGAACGCCTCGCCTGCGGCGGTCGGGAACACCCCCTGGCGTGTGCGGTCGAACAGCCGGGCCCCGACCTCGCGCTCCAGGTCGGCGATCTGCTTGGACAGCGGCGGCTGAGCGATGCCCAGCGTGGCGGCCGCCCGGCCGAAGTGTTCCTGCTCGGCGAGAGCAACCGCGTACCGCAGGTGCCGCGCTTCCATGACCCGCCCTCGATCCCGTCGATCCCAGCGACTGCTGGCGATACCTCAGAGATATTGCCACGCCATGTGCGAGATCTTTGAAGGGATGGTGCTGTGGTTCCCGTCTGGAATGGAGCCATGACGAACGTATCTCTGACCGGCACCGTCTTCGTTCTCGTGCACGGCGCCTGGCACAGCTCCGGACAGTGGGCGGCGACGCAGCGCGCGCTCGCCGGACGGAGCGCGGCAAGCGTGGCCGTCGATCTGCCGGGGCACGGCTTCGACGCACCCCTGCCCACCGGGTACCTGCTGCCCGGCCAGCCGGGCCTGCTGACCGAGAAGTCACCACTCGCCACCCTGACGATGGACGACTGCGCCGAGGCGGTACTGAGCGTGCTGCGCGAGGTGCGTCACCATCGCACTGTCGTGCTCGTCGCGCACAGCGCGGGCGGCGGTCCCGCCTCTCTGGCCGCGGAGCGCTCGCCCGAGCTGGTGGACCGGATCGTCTACCTGTCCGCGTTCGTCCCGGGCGGGCGGCCGCGGTTCGCCGACTATCTGGGCGCACCCGAGAACGCCACCGCGCTGGGCCAGAACCTGAACCTCGGCGACCCCGAGGCCCTGGGCGCCATTCGGATCAATCCGCTCTCAACCGATCCCGCCTACCTCGACGAACTGCGGGAAACCCACTACCACGACACCCCACTGGACCGCTTCGACCGGTGGCGGTCCGCGCTCAGCCCTGATCTGCCCCTGGCGATTCCGACGGCTCCGGTCACCCTGACCGCGTCGCGGTGGGGAGGAATCCCACGCGCTTTCCTGCGCTGCGCCGAGGACCGGGCGCTGGCCCCGGCCGCGCAGGACCTGATGATCGCGGAAGCCGATCGGGCCTTCCCCGGCAGCCCGTTCACCGTACAGACGCTGCCCGGCAGCCACAGCCCGTTCGCCGCCCGGCCGGGCGACCTCGCCGCGGCCCTCGCCTCGTGAGCCGGCTTCGGCCCGTGACGAGTTCACCGCCTCCGAGGAGCCAGGTGTGCCGGCAGCGCTGTGGCCGACGGCGGTGCGCTTGGCCCACGAGATGCCGTTCGCCGATCCGTACAGGGCGGCGAAGTCCCCGGTGTTCTCCTGACCGGACGCAGAGGAGTTGCCGACGGAGAACGCGGCGTCCGCGAAGCTCTTCCCGTTGAAATCCGCCTCGTGGTGCGCGACGGAGTCGGTCGCGCCGGCCGTGCCTCGAGAGAGAATCGCGTTGCCCCAGGCGGTCGAGCCGGCTGAGCGCTTGAGCTGGCGGCCGTGATGGCGATGGTGGGACGTCAGGCCCCGGAAGGGCACCGATCCGAAGCCATGATCCACCTCGCGATGATCGACCTCACAAGCCGACGCCTCACCCGCGGGTCCACCCCGAACTGGCGCAATTCCTGAACCTCGAACCAAACAACATCACCAGGACAGAACACTCTTCAACGGCCGCTGAAGAAGTCGGTGAGGGCGGCGGCGACAGCCTCGGGCTGCTCCTCGGGAATGTAGTGACCGGCGTCGGGCACGATGATGCCGGTCACGTTCTCGGCCCACGGGCTGATGGAGGCCGCCATGTCCGGGATCGAGCCGTGGCTGCTGGAGATTCCGAGGGCGGGCGCAGTCAGTCGCCGTTGTTCGAGCGCCGCGCGGTTCTTGCGCGCGGACTCGGCGGCATCGCGGTAGTAGGCGAGGCCGGCGCGCAGGCCGCCGTCGGCGGCGAGGGCCGTGCCGTAGTGGTCGAGCTCTGCTTCCTCGAACGCGTCGGGCGCGAGGGACTTGGTCTTGAGGAACCAGCTGACGTACTCGCGCTCGCGGCCGGCTATCAGCGTCTCGGGAAGGTCGGGCACCACGTGGAACGCGAAGTGCCAGGTCTTGAACGCCAGAGTCGGGTCGAGGGGGATCGCTTCCGGCATGGTGATCCCGGGGATTCCGGCGTCGAGCAGCGCGACCCCGTGCAGTCGGCTCTCGTAGTTCAGGGCGAGGGAGAAGGCGACCCAGGCGCCGATGTCGTGCCCGGCGAGCCAGTAGTCCCGCACGCCGAGAGCGTCGACGGCGGCCTGGATGTGTGTGGCGACCGTGTGCGTGTCGTAGCTGAGCTCCGGATGCTCGGAGTTGCCCTGGCCCGGCCGGTCGATCGCAATGACCCGAAACCGATCGGCGAGAGCGGGCATGACCTTTCGCCAGGCCCACCACGTCTGCGGGAACCCGGTGAGCAGGACGACGGCGGGTCCGTCCGGCCGGCCGCCTTCGACGGCGTGCAGACGGACGCCGTCCGCGTCGACCCACCGGTGCGTGAATCCGGCGAGGTCATGCAGGGGCAGGTCGCGGGCGGGGACGGGGCTGGTCATGGGAATCCTCCATCGAGGCGGGTGAGCCGTGATGCGACGCTAGCACATCTTGAACTGATCAGTTCAAGATGAGAGGATGGGCCCTATGGCAGGCAAGAAGCAGTTCGACATGGACACGGTGCTCGACGCCGCGATGACCCAGTTCTGGCGCTCCGGCTACGCCGACACCTCGCTCGACGACCTGTCCCGGGCGACTGGCCTGAACCGCAGCTCGATCTACTCATCGCTCGGCGACAAGGACGCGCTCTTCCTGCGCTGCCTGGATCGCTACGCCACGCGCTACGGCGACAAGTTCGACGCCGCCCTCTCGTGCGCGGCCGAGGACCCCGTCGCCGCCGTCCGTGCGTTCTTCGATGTCACCCTGGAGCGCATCGCCGATCCCGCCGTGCCCGACGGATGCCTGATGGCCCAGTCGGTCATGGCGAGTCCGGCGCTGAGCCCGAGCGTCGCAGAGCACGTCAAGGAGATGTTCAGCCTCCAGCGCCCGCGCCTGCGCACCGCGCTGAAAGCCGGCGGAATGTCCGACGAGAACGCTGAGGACTTCGCCGTACACGTAGCGGCCGTGAACCAGTCTCTCGCGGTGATGGGCAGGGCCGGGTCGAGCCCGGAGCAACTCCGGGCGATTGTCGGCGTGACCATCGACGCGCTCGCGCGGGCGCTGAGATCGGCCGGATAGCCGGCATACGGCAGCGGCGGTAGCGGAGAGGGCCAGCTGCTGGGGCAACGCCCGCGCGGGCGTTGCCCCGCGGCCGTCAGCGGATGCCCACTGCGTGGAGGGCGTCGCGCGGGCAGCGGGAAGCTTGTCCGCCCGCCACCCACCGCTCCCCGACGCCTTCGATGCCGAGGCTGTGCTGCAGGAGCCGCTGCTGCACGGAGGCGCGCCTGGACAAGGCGGACGACGCGCTGCCATACGGTGGCCGAGACCGGGCACCAGCCCTTCTCGCCACGGCCTCCGGTGTGACGCTGCTCGGCATCGGGTCCGCGTTCTTGGGGTTGCTCGCAGGCCTGCTCACCAGCGTCATCGCGTCGGGGGAGGGCGGTGCCGAGCCGCCGCATCCACGCCCGTCCCGCCGTCGGTCACGGCGGCCTCGCGCACACCTGAGCGAACCTCCGTGTGAACACCGGCCACGCCGAGACCGCTGCGCCCTCGCAGGCCACGGCCACGGCGTGCAGCGGGTCCCGGCAAAGCCCTGCTCACGATCAGATCGGCCGAGCCCCCGGCTCGTGGAATGCGGCGGCCACGGCACGTAGCCCGCGCACCCCGTACTCGATGACCTGCTCCGCCTGCGGCGCGAAGCGCGGGGAGTGGTTTCCGGGGATGCCCGGCCGGGTCTGTGACGGGTCCTCGTCCTCGTAGTGCTTGGGGTCGAAGCTGCCCCACATCCAGAAGACCGAGGGGCAGTCGAGCGTCGTGCCGAAGACTCCGAAGTCCTCGCTGCCCGAGAGCGGACGCGCCATGTGCTGCACGCCCTGCTCTCCGTAGACGCTTCGCAGGGCGTCGCGCGCACGCTCGGTGGCGCTGTCGTCGTTGACGGTGAGTGGGAAGGCGTTCAGCGGCTCGAACTCCGGCTCGCGCGGGGCGCCCGCGGCCTGTGCCTCCCCGCGGACGACCCGCTCGATCGCGGCGAGGACGCGCTCGCGGACCTTCGGGTCGAAGGTCCGGACGTTGACCTTGAGTTCGGCGCTGTCCGGGATGATGTTCTCCTTGTGGCCGGCCTGGAACGATCCGACGGTCACCACCGCCGCGTCCTGGGCGGCGATCTCCCGGGAGACCACCGTCTGCAGCCGCGTCACGACATGCGCGCCGAGCACGATCGGATCGATCGTCAACTCGGGCTGTGAGCCGTGCCCCCCGGCGCCGAAGAGGCGGATCCGGAAGCTGTCCGCGGCGGCCATGGTCGTGCCGGGGCGCAGCGCCACCGTGCCGGTGGGCAGCGGGCTGACGTGCTGGCCGAGGCAGACGTCCGGCCGCGGAAAGCGCTCCGCGAAGCCGTCGTCGATCATCGCGCGGGCACCCGCCGCGATCTCCTCGCCCGGCTGGAAGACGGCGATCAGGGTGCCGGTCCAGCCCGTGCGGTCCGCCGCGTAGAGGGCGGTCGCGCCGAGCAGCGCGGTGACGTGGTGGTCGTGGCCGCAGCCGTGCATCAGGGGCACCTCGGTGCCGTCGGGGCCGATCGCGGTGTCGGTCGACGCGTACGGCAGGCCCGTGTCCTCGGCCAACGGCAGCCCGTCGGTGTCGGCGCGGAGCAGGACCGTCGGGCCCTCACCGTTGGAGAGAACGCCCACCACTCCGGTGGTGCCGACGTTCTCCGTGACCTTCCAGCCCTGGGCGCGCAGCGTGGCCGCGATGATCGCGGCGGTGCGGGTCTCGTGCATGGACAGCTCGGGGTGGGCGTGCAGGTCCCGGTAGAGCTCTCCCAGGGCGGGCAGCAGCTGCGCGAGGCCGTCGGCGGCCGGGGTGCCGGCGGGCAACGCGAGTTGGCCGGGGGCGACCGGACAGGCGGCGACGGGGGACGTGGAGAGGGTCATGCAAGACTCCTTTGCCGGAGGCAGGACAGGTGGGTGCGGTGGACGGCCGTGTCAGTTCCGGACGGCGGGGCCGAGCCGGGAGCGCAGTGCCTCGGAGGTCTGCGGGGCGATCAGTGCCAGAACAGCGGTGAGGGCCGCCCCGAGGGCCAGGACGGCGAAGGCGACGGTGAACGAGTAGGTGTCCGCGAGGTATCCCATGAGGACCGGCACCAGGATGCCCGCCGACTGACCGCCGAAGTTGATCATTCCGGAGGCCGCGCCGCTCAGCCGGGTGGACAGGGTCCGCAGCGGTACGGCGAAGATCGGGGTGAAGCAGAACGTGCAGGCGGCGAAGGCGACGCACAGCAGGGCCTCGAAGGCCGGCAGGCTCTCGGCCTGGGTCATCGCCAGTACCGCCGCGCCTGCGACCGACATGGAGGTGGCGACCAGCAGTGCGGGACGGCCCTTCAGCCTGTCCGCGCACCGGCCACTGAGGATCATGGCCAGTCCACCGAAGACCGCCGGCAGCGCGGCGAGCAGGCCCGAGCTCTCCAGCGAGAGCCCGCGCTCGGTCTGCAGATAGGACGGCACCCAGGAGTTGAGCCCCCAGGCGAGCATGCCGTAGCCGAAGAGCATCCCCACATAGAGCCACATGGCCGGGGTGGCGAGCAGCGCACGGGTTCCGCCACCACCCGTGGCGGCCTCCGCCCGGGCGGTCGGCTGGGCCGGCGGGAGGAGGAACTGCACCAGGACAAAGGTCATGACGCCGAGTCCGGCAACGGCGTAGAACGACATGCGCCAGCCCCACAGCGCGATGACGGGTCCCGCGATGAGTGGCGCGACGACCGCGCCGAAGGAGTTCGACGAGGAGATCCAACCGCTCGCCGTCATCCGCTCGCGAGGACTGGTCCGCTCGGCGACGGTCTTCATCGCGGCAGCGGGGAAGATGCCCTGCCCGGCACCGAACAGCACCCTGATCACCACCAGTGCGGCGAACGACCAGGCGGTTCCGGTGAGCGCCGTGAACAGCGACCAGATCAGCATCGCCCACAGCAGGATCCGCTTCGATCCGAACCGGTCGGCGAGCAGCCCGCCGGGGATCTGGCAGGCCGCGTACGTCAGGAAGAAGGCGGACAGCACCAGGCCCTGCTGGGTGCGGTCGATGCCGAACTCGGCGCCGATGTGCGGCAGCGCGAGGTTGATCACGAGCCGGTCGATGTAGTCGACGATCCAGGCCAGGAACAGCAGGCCGACGGTCGTCCTCGCGACCCGGTCGAGGCGAACCCGTCCCTCGGTCGGCGCGGGACGCACGGTGTGCGGGGCGGGCGAAGGAGGCGGGGACGGTGTCGAGGCAGCGTTCACGGCGGCTCCACGGTGTGTGTCGCGACGGGGTGGGCGCACGCCCGGACCTTGTTCGAGCAGGCGCGCGCAGGCGTACGGCGACCGTCCGCTCCTGCGTCGGGGCCGCCGTACCAGCGGGTGTGAGTGGCCCCACAATGGTCGTCATGCCACCCGTTGCCGCACCGATGCCGGAATCCATCGCCGTTGGCGTGCAGGATTCCGTCTCCACCACCGCCGACCTGCGTGAGCTCGACGAGATGGACATGGCACTCGTCGACGCCCTGCAGACCAGTCCCCGCGCCCCTTGGTCACGGATCGGCGCGGTCCTCGGCATCGACGCCACCACCGCTGCCCGCCGTTGGGACCGGCTGCGCGCCGCCGGCCTCGCCTGGAGCACGGCGTACGAGACGTGGGAGCGGCACGAGCCACGGGACGGGCTGTGTATCGCCTTCGCCGAAGTGGCCGTCGCTCCCGGCAGCCTGACCGCCGCCACGGCGGCCGCTTGCGCGGATCCGCGCGTGGCCAGCGTCGAACGCACCACCGGTGGCACCAGCGGCAGAGACGCCGCGCTCTTCCTCACCTTGTTCTGTTCCAGCACGGCGGCCCTGACGCGTCTCGCCGACGGCCCACTCGCCGAGCTGCCGGGCGTACGCGACATCCAACTCGCCGTGATGCTGCACAGTTACCGGGAGGGCGCCGACTGGAAGGTCCACGCGCTCGACCGCGGCCAACGCTCCCGACTGGCGTCAGCCAGGGTCGGCGGCGCGTCGGGCCTGCACCGCGGTGGAGCCGACCGGGCCCTCCTGCGCGCGCTCGCCTTCGACGCCCGTCGCCCCTACAGCGAGCTGGCACGAGACACCGGCACCAGTGAGGCGACGGTCCGTCGCCGCGTGGCCCGGATGCTGGCCTCGGGGCAGGTCAGGCTCCGCTGCGACGTCTCCCACCTGGCGGCGGGGCGCCCCGTCATCAGTACCTACCGCATCGCCGTGCCGTCCGCCGAACTGGATGCCGCGGGACATCTGGTGGCCGGGTTGTCCGGGGTCCGGCTGTGCATGGCGGTGACCGGCGAGACCAATCTGCTGGTCTCGACCTGGACCAGCTCGCTGAGCGAATCGGCGGCCTTCGAAGTCCGCCTCGGAACCCGGCTCCCCGCTGCCCGAATCCTGCGCCGGGACGTCACGCTCCTCACCACCAAACGAATGGGCCGCCTCCTCGACGACGCTGGGCGGGCCCGGGGTCATGTCCCCCTGGTCCCGCACCAGACGTCATGAGGCACGGCGGTGGCACGACACCGAATCGGAGCGGTGCGACGCAGGTTCCGGCTCGGCGCGCTGTCATCGTCTGCTGCGGACGCGGCCGGATCGTGATGTTCCTCCTCAGGGCGCACTCGTGGAGATGGTTCAGCTGGTCCTTGAGTACGTCACGGCCGCCGATGGGCCGCCGGAGGATGGCCACTTCCAGGATGAAGCCCAGTATCGGCAAGGGCCTGCGCTCGAGGAGTTCCTGGCGTCGGAGACCGCGGGCGAGGCGCCGCTCCACGTTCTCGTCGTCGAGTGTGGGCACCTGCGCAGACGGGATGGACCGAGCGTAGTCCGCGGTCTGAAGGAGACAGGGGACCACCTGTGTCTCGTACTTGTCGGGGCGCCGCGCGTGCTTCTCGGTGTCGGCGTGGTCCTGGAACATCCGGGTTGCCTGGTGCTGTCCGAGAACGTCCGGGCGACCGTGACGAGCAGGTCCTGGGCGCCGAGAGTGCGATCGATCGCGCGGGCGTATCCGACGCTGGGGCCTGCGGACGGCCTCGACTTCCCGCACGTGGCCGACGCCGAAGCCCGCCGAGTTCCCGACCGCGTGCCGTCGCCGGAGCGGTCCGCCGGTCACCTGGGGATTCGGCGAGGTGAGCAAGGCCCTGAGCCTCCCGGCAGGTGCCCAGCCGCCATCGCCAGGCCTGTCCGGAGTCGAACACAGGCTCAGGGGGCAGGCGTTGTCGGGTGATGCCCCGGTGCGGGACGTGCGGGACCCTCGTAGGCGCTATCCGTCCGGCACCAGCTCCGGCGGGCCGCTCGGCCACGTCTGATGCGGAGAGTTGTTCCGCGGCGCACCCCTTCGCGCGGATGCGACCCACCCGCGCGAGGGCAGGCACGAAGCACACCGCCGGCGGGGACATGGACCTGTGCCGTGTGCTTCGTGCCTGGTCCGAGGGGCGGCCGCTCAGGCGGCGCGGTCGGACGGTGCGGTCAGCCGGTCACCTCGACCGGCGCCGACGTGCGCGTGCGCACTGTGCCGTCCGCGGCGACCGACACCGTCAACTCGTGCCCGGCCACGCTCAGTCCGGAGACGGTGAGCGGCAGCAGGCGGCTCTCGGCCGGGCGGACGGTCAGGGTTCCTTCCGGCGCGTTCGCCTGGAGGCCGAGGAGCGCCTGGAGCAGGGCGAAGGACGACGCGGCGGCCCAGGCCTGCGGGCGGCACGACGCCGGATACGGAGCCGGGCGGGCGGACGCGGAACGGGCCGTGCCCGCGAAGAGTTCGGGAAGGCGGGAGTCGAAGGCGGGCCCGGCCGCGATCAGGTTCTCGGCGAGCCGCCGGGCGTGGTCCGGGAATCCGGCGCGGGCGAGACCCTGCACGGCGATGGCGGTGTCGTGCGGCCAGACGCTGCCGATGTGGTAGCCGAGCGGGTTGTAGCCGCCGTTGCTCGTCGCGTAGGTGCGCAGACCGAACGCGTCGGCCAGAGCGGGGGAGAGGAGCCGATCCGCGATGGCGGCCTCCTCCTCGGTGTCGAGCAGGCCGGTGCCGAGCAGATGCCCCATGCCGGAAGTGACGGCATCGACCGGCTGCTTGTCGGCGTCGAGCGCGATGGCCACGTAGGGGCCGTGTTCGTCGGAGACCCAGAAGGTGCGCCGGAAGGCCGCCTGGAGGCGTCCGGCCCAGGCCCGGTAGCGGTCGGCGCCGGGTCGGTCGAAAGCGTCGAGGAGTCGGGCGCCGGCGACGGCCGCCTCGTACGCGTACGCCTGCACCTCGCACAGCGCGATGGGCGCGGTCGCGAGGGAGCCGTCCCGGAAGCGCACCGAGTCCCCGGAGTCCTTCCAGCCCTGGTTGGCGAGGCCGGTGCCGGTGGAGTCGATGTACTCCAGCAGGCCGTCGCCGTCCGGGTCGCCGTACTCCACCAGCCAGTTGAGGGCCGCCTCGAGGTGGGGCAGCAGAGCGGCGACCTCCGTGGTCGGCATGCCCCAGCGCCAGGCGTCGTGCAGCAGGCAGATCCACAGCGGGGTGGCGTCGATGGTGCCGTAGTACTGCGCGGGCAGGCGGGTGCCGTCGTCGAGTTCCTGCGTCTCGGCGCGTACCTCGTGGAGGATCTTGCCGGGCTGTTCCTCGGTGGCGGGCACGACGTCGCGGCCCTGCCGGCGGGCGAGCGTGCGCAGCGTGCCGGCCGCGAGTTCCGTACCCAGCGGCAGCAGCATGCGCGCGGTCCACAGGGAGTCGCGGCCGAACAGGGTCAGGTACCAGGGCGCGCCCGCTCCGGCGAACAGGTCGCCGGGAGCCTCGGGGTCGGACAGCAGGAGCCGGGCGAGGTCCTGCTCGGCCTGGCTGACGAGGCGGGTGAAGTCGCCGTCCGCGCTGTCGAGCCGGAGGTCCGCCCAGGGGCGGTCGTGATGCGCCGCCGGGCCGAAAGGGGTGGGGGTGTCGGTGATGGCGCGGCCTTCGAGGGTGCAGGTCCAGTGCTCGCCCGGAGCGAGGGAGACCTCGAAGGTGAAGGTGCCGCGGGGGCCGAGGACGGAGACGTCGGTCCGGGCAGCGGTGCGGGCGGTGAGCGTCATCTGCGCGTCGTGCACGGACCACGTCAGACGGCTGTCCTCGCCGCGCGGTTCGCACGGGGCAGTGGTGGCCCCGCTCTTGACGGTGTCCATGGCGGCGAAGTCGCTCTCGGCGCTGACCGCGACGGTCAACCGGGCGTGCAGGGATCCGTGGTTGGTGACGGACAGCGTCTCGGTGAACAGGCCCGGTGCGACGGTGCGTTCCCGCAGCAAGGTCACTGCGGGGTCGGCGGTCTGCTGCGCCGTTCCGCGCAGAACCGCGTCGAACGTGGCCCGGTCGGCGCTCTGCAGCGCGGAGTTGGTCGGGGTCAGGCGGCCGCCGTCGACGGCGATGTGCAAGGAGCGCAGAAAGCGGCGATCCCCGTGGTAGAAGCCGTCGACCGGCGCCGCGAGGTCGCCGCCGGGGCGTGACGCCACGAAGGAGGGCGCCGACAGGACGAGCGTCGCGTCGTGGACGTACGGCTGGCCGCCGGACTCGGAGACGGGCGCGGCAAGGTCGGGTGAGTGCGTCGGGGACTGCGTCTGCTGAGGTATCTGCTGCGTCATCGAGACGGGACCTTGACCTTCGTTGCTGCCGTGTACGGCATGTACAGTGTCGGAAAATCGTGCTTGGATCGATCCAATCAAGCGTTGGATCGATCCAATTCGGTTCGTGTCCACACCGTACCCGACGTTCTGTATGGATTGAAATGAACAAAGATGTTCCCGGCGGGAGTTCAGGATCGGGGTCGCGGCCGCCGACGATGGCCGATGTGGCCCGCCGTGCCGAGGTGGGCAAGCAGACGGTGTCCAATGCGCTCAACAACCCCGAGCTGCTGCGGCCCGAGACACTGGCCCGGGTGAAGGCCGCCATCGAGGAGCTCGGGTACCGGCCGCACACCGCGGCCCGCTCGTTGCGCCGGCGTGAGTCGCGGACGATCGGCTTCGCCCTCGAACGCAGTGTCGCCGGGCGTTCCAACGCGGTCAACGACCGCTTCCTGCACGCGCTGGCGGCCGCGGCCGGGTACCGGCTCCTGGTGTTCTCCGTCGACTCCCGTGAGCAGGAGATCGAGCGCTACGACGAACTGCTGGGGGAGCAGGCCGTCGACGCGTTCGTCCTGGACCGCACCGGCATCGACGACCCGCGCCACCGCTGGCTGCACGACCGGTCCGTGCCCTTCGCCGCGTTCGGCCGCTCCTGGAGCGACGAGGACTTCGGCGACTGGGTGGACGTCGACGGCGCGGCGGGCATCGAGGCCGCGACCGAGCACATGGTCGCGGCCGGGCACCGGAAGATCGGTCTGCTGGGCTGGCCTGCCGGCAGTGGAACCGGTGACGACCGTACGGAGGGCTGGCGGCGCACCATGAAGCGGCACGGCCTGCCCGTGCGGGGGCTCACCGCGGCGGCCGCCAACCGGCCCGACGCCGCCCGCCGGGCCGCGAGCGCGCTGCTGGACCAGGGTGTGACCGCGATCGTGGCCGTGAGTGACGCGCTGGCGCTGGGCTGCTACGACGCGCTGCGGGAGCGCGGGCAACGGCCGGGCGCGGACGTCGCGGTGACCGGCTTCGACGACTCGCCCTTCGCGGAGCTCCTCGACCCGCCGCTGACCTCCGTCGAGCAGCCGCTCGAAGGGGCCGCCGCGGAATGCGTGCGGATGCTCGTCGAGCGGATCGCCGACCCCCGGCGCCCCTATGGGCAACGGCTGTTGACGCCCCGGCTCGTGGTCAGGGACAGCTCCGGACCCACTGCCGCGGGCGCCTGACCCCGCAGCCCCTTCCCCCGTCGCCACACGGCACTCGCCTTCATCAAAGGAACGATCATGAGCCGCACCCAACTGCCTCTTGTCGCCGGCGTTCTGTCGGTCTGTCTGCTCTCCACGGCCTGCTCGTCGGGATTCGACCAGGGCTCCGGGCAGGAGAACTCGGGCAAGCAGGAGATCAAGGTCCTGATAGCCACCTCCGGCCCCGCCGAGACCAGTGCGGTGAAGGAGGCGGCCGCCGCCTGGGCGAAGGACTCGGGCAACTCCGTCACGGTGGACGTCGCCCAGAACATCGACCAGCAGCTCGGCCAGGCCTTCGCGGGCAGCAACCCGCCGGACGTGTTCTACACATCCGGCGACCAGTTCTCCACGTACGCCCAGCGTGGCGCGCTGTACGCCTACGGGGACAAGCTCGAGGACCGCGACGACTTCAGCCCCGTCCTCACCCGGGCCTTCACCTACGACGACAAGCTGTACTGCGCGCCGAAGGACCAGTCGACCCTCGGGCTCGCGGTGAACACCACCTTGTGGAAGAAGGCCGGGCTCACCGAGGCCGACTATCCCAAGACGTGGGAAGAGCTGGAACGCGTCGCTGGGAAGCTCACCGGGAAGGGCGTCACGGGTCTCTCCTTCAACCCCGACTACGCCGAGATCGGCGCCTTCTTCAAGCAGTCCGGGTCATGGCTGACGAACCCCGGCCAGACCAGGATGACGGCCACCGACGCCGCCAACGTGAAAGCGCTGACGTTCGTCAAGAAGCTGCTCGGCGAAGGCGTCCTGACGTACCCGAAGGACCTGGGGTCCGGGTGGGGCGGCGAGGCCTTCGGCAAGGGCAGGGCCGCGATGACCGTCGAGGGCAACTGGCTGGCCGGGGCGATGAAGAAGGACTACCCCGACACCGCGTACAAGGTGCTCCCCCTGCCGGAGGGCCCCGGCGGCCAGGGCACGATGGCCTTCACCAACTGCTGGGGTGTCGCCGCCAAGAGCAGGCACCACGACGCCGCCGTCAGCCTGATCGAGCAACTCACCGCCGACGCGACCCAGTTGAAGTTCGCCAAGACGCTCGGCGTCATGCCGTCGAAGACGACTCTCCTCGACACGTACAAGCAGCAGAACCCCGGGGCGACCGCATGGGCCGACGGCGCCGCCCACGCCCAGCTGCCCGTGACCGCACCCGGAATGCGGCAGGTCATGGCGGAGTTCAACACCTCCCTGGCGCAACTCGCGGACAGCGAACCGAAGAAGCTGCTCAGCGACCTGCAGAGGAACGGTGCGAGCGTCCTGGGCGGTAACGCACGATGACCACCGTCACCGCCACCAGCACATCGGGCACCGATCCGGGACGGCACGTCCCCTCGGCCGTGCGGCGCCGATCGCGCCGCGAGGGCCGCCAAGGACTGTGGGGCTGGGCCTTCGTCAGCCCCATGGTCGTGGTGCTCGGCCTGTTCCTGGCGCTCCCCGTCGTCATGGCCCTGTGGGTGAGCCTGCTGAACTGGGACGGCCAGTCGAACCCGTTCTCCGGAGCCGCCGACTTCGTCGGCCTCGACAACTACAAGGGCCTGTTCGCCGACCAGGGCCTGACCCGGACGCTGTTCATGACGTCCCTGCGCAACAACCTCTACTACGTGCTGCTGGTCGTCCCGCTGCAGACGGCGCTCGCGCTGGGCCTGGCCCTCGCCGTCAACCAGCGGCGACTCAAGGGCAAGGGCGTGTTCCGCACGGCGTTCTACTTCCCGTCCGTCACCAGCTCCATCGCTGTGTCCACGGTGTTCCTCTTCCTGTTCCAGAGCAGCGGAGCCGTCAACAGTCTGCTGAAGTGGGTCGGCATCCAGGGCCCGAACTGGTTCACCGACGCACGGGGACTCGTGTGGGTGGCGCTCGGCTCGATCGGTCTCGTCGACCCGGACAGCCCGCCCGCCGCACTCGCCGACCATGGTGCGCTCGGTCTGTCCTGGTGGGACTGGCTGTCCGGACCGTCCGTCGCGATGTGCACCATCATCCTGCTGGTGATCTGGACGACGTCCGGCACCTTCATGCTGATGTTCCTCGCCGCCCTGCAGGACATCCCCGAGGCCCAGTTGGAGTCCGCCCGCCTCGACGGCGCCAACCGCCGGCAGACGCTGCGCCACGTCATCCTGCCGGCGCTGCGCCCCGTCCTCTTCCTGGTGATCACGCTCGGTCTGATCGGCACCTGGCAGGTGTTCGACCAGGTGTACGTGATGAGCCAGGGCCAGCCCGCGAACACCACCCTGACCCCCGCCTTCCTCTCCTACAGCCTGAGCTTCAAGGACGCGCAGTACGGGACCGGCGCGGCGATCTCCTTCGTCCTGCTGGCGATCATCCTCGTGATGACCGGGATCCAGCGCTTCGTGCTGCGGGAGCGCGACGGCCGTGGACGGCGCCGCACGAGGAGGACCGCCCGATGACCGCTCCGACGATGACCAAGCCTGCACCGGACACGGCGCGGAGCCGGTCGGGTGAGCGGCGGCGCACCGCGCGGCTCGTGGCCACGCTGGTGATGTCGGCGGTGGCGCTGGCCTACTTGATGCCGTTCGTCCTTCAGCTGGCGACGTCGTTCAAGACCGATCCGCAGGCCGCCGCCTCGCCCCTCGGTCTCGTACCGGACCCGTTCTCGCTGGCGTCCTACCGGCAGCTGTTCAGCGGCGCGGAGGGCGTGGCGTTCCCGACCTGGCTGGGCAACTCCGTGTTCATCGCCCTGGTCGTCACCGCGGGACGGGTCTTCTTCGACTCGCTGGCCGGCTACGCGCTCGCCCGGCTGCGCTTCCGCGGCCGCGGACTGCTGACCGTGCTGCTCATCTCCGTGATGGCCGTGCCCGGCGTCATCCTGATGATCCCCAAGTTCCTGGTGGTGCAGTACCTGGGCATCTACGACACCTACACGGCGATGATCGTGCCGCTGCTGGTGGACGCCGTCGGTGTCTTCGTCATGAAGCAGTTCTTCGAGTCCGTTCCGCGGGAGATCGAGGAGGCGGCCCGCGTCGACGGCGCCGGCATCCTGCGCACCTACTGGTCGGTGGTACTGCCGATGGCCAGGCCCGCGCTGATCACCCTCACGATCCTGTCCTTCCAGGGCTCGTGGAACGAGTTCACCCACTTCGTGGTCACCGCCCAGTCCGCCGACCACGCCACGCTGACCACCGGTCTGGCCCAGTTCGTCTCGGGCGGTCTCGGAGCCGGCACCCAGTACCCGCTGAAGCTCACCGCCGCCCTGCTCGCGACGGTTCCGGTCGCGATCGTCTTCTTCGTCTTCCAACGCCACTTCGTGCGCGGCGGAAACGCGGGAGCACTCAAGGAGTGAGCCCACCGTGGGGCGGCGGACAGCGCCGCCCCACGCGACCGACCCCCGTACCGCACTGCCCCCTTTCAGACTCCTCAGAGAGCCAAGCGAATCCTGCATGAGCACCACCGCACCTGCTCCCGCCACCCGCGACCTCGCACTGTCCGCCCCGGGCGACGATCCCTGGTGGCGCACGGCGGTCGTCTACCAGATCTACATCCGCAGCTTCCGTGACTCCACCGGCACGGGAACGGGTGACCTGGGCGGCGTCCTCGACCGCCTTCCCTACCTGCGCCGCCTCGGCGTGGACGCGATCTGGCTCAGCCCGTTCTATCCCTCGCCCCAGCACGACCACGGGTACGACGTCGCCGACTACGAGGGCGTGGACCCCCGCTTCGGTGATCTGGACCTGATGCGTCAAGTCATCGACCGGGCCCACGCGTTGGGGCTGCGCGTCATGATCGACATCGTGCCGAACCACTGCTCCACCGACCACCCCTGGTTCCGGGCGGCACTGACGGCCGCTCCCGGCAGCCCCGAGCGCGCCCTGTTCCACTTCGCCGACGGCCAGGGCCCGGACGGAGCCGAACCTCCCAACAACTGGCGCTCCATCTTCGGCGGCTCCTCGTGGGCCCGCACGACGACGGCCGACGGCCGGCCCGGCCAGTGGTACCTGCACTCCTTCGCCCCCGAACAGGCCGACTTCAACTGGGCCGACCCACGCGTCGGCGACTACTTCGAGTCGGTCCTGCGGTTCTGGCTGGACCTGGGCGTGGACGGCTTCAGGATCGACGTCGCCCACGGCCTCCACAAGCAGCCCGGACTGCCGGACGACCCGCAGGCTGCGCTCGACGAGACCACCGGCGACCCCGTCAACTCCGCGGCCTGGAACCGCCCCGAGGTCCACGACGTCTGGCGCCGGTGGCGCGCGCTCACCGACGCGTACGAGGAGCGGGACGGCCGCGCCCGCGTCCTCGTCGGGGAGATTGGCGTGCTCGACCCCCGCCAAGTGGCGCTCTACCAGCGCCCCGACGAGCTCCACCAGAGCTTCCTCTTCGAGTTCCTGCGCACCGACTGGGACGCGACGGCCTTCCACGACGTCATCCGGCGCGGCGTGGACGCCGTCACGGCGTCCGGCTCCGCGGTCAGCTGGGTGCTCAACAACCACGACATGCCGCGCGTCGTGACGCGCTACGCGGGCGGTGAGCCCGGTGGCGACGCGGGCGACGTGCCCCTGGGCGAGCGCCGGGCCCGGGCCGCCCTGCTCATGATGCTGGCGCTGCCCGGATCGGTGTACCTGTACCAGGGGGAGGAGCTGGGCCTGGCCGAGGTGGTCGACCTTCCGGTGTCGGTGTTGCAGGACCCGATGTACCACCGCTCGGCCGGTGCGCGCCGGGGCCGCGACGGCTGCCGGGTCCCGCTGCCCTGGCAGGCGGACGCCCCGTCGTACGGGTTCACCTCGGCTCCGGCCGCATGGCTGCCGCAACCGCGGTGGTTCGCGTCGTACGGAGCCGATGAACAGGAGGGCAGGGCCGAATCCACCTTGCACCTGTACCGGGCCGCGCTCGCGCTGCGCTCGGCGCTCCCGGACCTCCGCCACGATGACCTGGTCTGGCACCGGCCCCCGGACAGCCCGGACGGCGTCGTCGCCTTCCGACGCGGACGACTGCTGTGCACCGTCAACTGCGGTCCCGCGCCGGTGCCGGCCCCGGAGGCGGCGGCGCTGCTGCTGTCCTCCGTAGAGGAGTTCGAGGAAGGTAAGCAGCCACCGCATTCCGCTGCCTGGTGGCTCGTGTAGGGAGTAGTGCTCGTGACCATGGCTGGGCGCGAGCACTACCGCCACCTCACCGGCGAAGCGGGCCAGACCCGCAACTGCATACGGGGCAACCGTATAGCGGTCGCGATCACGTGACGACGCATGCAGGAGCAATGACAACGTCCCGCACAGGGACAGCGGTTGCTGCCGGCGGTCGCGGTGGCGGACCCGCCGCGACCCGTTGCCGTGGGCCCTCAGGACTCCGACACTGATCAGCGCGACTCGTCGCAGAGCGACACCCTGGGCGCGCACGGCGAACAAGGACCCACGGGCGAAGACGCCACCTGGGGTGATCGCGAACCACTCAGCGACACACTATGCACGGCAGCGGGCACAGGCTGTGACCGCGGGCGTTGCCGAGTTCTCCTTCGTCAGCGAGGCAGTCCCAGGAACCGGGTGGCTGGGTGTGTTCGGGGACGTTGGCACCGTGTCGGCCAGGGGTGCCGTGCTCGCGTCGGGTGAGGTCCAGGATCTCGTCCGCCGCGGACTCCACGAATGCCCGCGCCCGGCCGCCCGACAGGACAGCAGCACCCCTGCACCGCGGCGGCCGGAAGGCGCTGAGCCGTGGCAGCGCACGCCGCCCCGATCGTGGAGTCCCTCGATCGGGGCCTGCGGGTATGGGCCACCCAAGCCCAGTAACAGGCCGCTGGCAGAGCAGAGTTGAGAAGATTCTATTCTCTCGGGCATGGATCACAGGGGAGAGTTTCGCCGGGCAGCGCTTGAGTTGGGCATCCCGGACGAGGAGATCAGCAGGTTCAGCCAGCACCTTCGTTTGACGATCGGGTTGTCGAGGGCGTCCGGTGGCTCTCCGGTCGGCCAGTTCGGCGGGGAGCCCCGGCTACCGGTGGACATGACGTGGCCGTCCGCCGGGGACAGCCCGTTGCCGTTTCTCCTTTCCGTCGACTGCGGGGCGCTGCCGAGAATCGACGGTTTCGGCCTGCCCGCGGACGGCGCGCTGCTCTTCTTCGTGGACCAGGAGATGGACCACAGGGACAGGACCGGGAGGTACGCGCGGGTGATGTGGGTACCGAACGGCACCGAAACCGCAGTCGCAAAAGCCCCCGACTCCGCGCATGTCCGTGAACAGTTCGACGTCAGTGCCGAGATCAGGGCCGAGCTGCCCCTGTGGCTCCAGGAGAGCGAGGACGAGGACTGGCACGAGTACTGGGAGGATCTCGAATGGGACGACATGTCTTCCTTCCAGCAGCAGCTGGTCCAATACATTGAGCGCGACCTGCCACACCTGGGCGAGCTCCGTGCGCTGTCCCACGACCTCTGGCCGTCTGGCGCCGGCCTTGTCATCGGCGGGTATGCCGGTGAAGACGTGATCAAGAGCATCGCGGAGCAGGTCCTCGCGGGACGCGAGAAGGCAGGCGAGATCCCCGCCATTCCGGTCGCGAACTGGAATTCGCACCTGGAGAAGGAAGTGCACCGGCTGACGGACGAATGGATGTCGCTCGCCAGCGAAGCCAGGGTCTACGAGGAGTACTGCACGAGCTTCGTGATCCGCCACGACGACCTTGCCGCGGCCCGGGTGGAGAGGGCCCTGGCCGTCACGAGGTTCGAGGCCCCGTGACCAGGTTCGGCCTTGCGCTGCAGGCAGGCGCTACCCGAAGCGGGCCAGGCCCGGGTCGGTGAACGGGACTATGGTCGGCGAACCCTGGCGGGCCAGGAGGGAGGTGGTCATGGCCGGTGCGACCAACGAGGTCTGCGGGGGCGCCCGTGGGTGTGGGGCGTGGAATGGCGGTGTCCGGGATGGTTACGTTCGCCGGGTCTTGCGCGTGGTCGACGGCTGGGCGTCGGCGTGGGCCCGCGCGCGGTGGCGTGCGACGGCGTCGTTGTTGGCGCAGCGTACGGAGCAGTAGACGCGTCGGCCGTTGCGGGAGGTGTCGACGAATGCCAGACCGCAGTCGTGGCGTGCGCAGCGCCCGAGCCGTTCGGCGCCGGCGGAGCACACCACGTAGGCGAGTCCGGCTGCGGTGACGGCTTGGATGTGCGCGGCTGCGTCGGCGCCGGTGGCGCTGTAGTGCAGATGGGGTCGGCCGTCGTGCAGGGAGATCCGGGGGGGGGGGCTGGAGGCGTCGGCGAGAAGCGTATTGATTTCCTGGCACCGCTCTTCGAGGTCCTGGGGTCCGAAGCACGCGGCCAGGCGCCGGCTCCATGTCCAGATCGTCTCGGCCTGCGCGGCGGTCAGCGCGCGCTGTACCACGCCGTGCGTGGCGAGTAGTGGTTCCAGGTGCTCAGGGGGTGGCGGCGCGGTCAGGTTGACCAGATCCGCAACCTCCGTCACCGCTAACCCATCCGGGAGAGCGCACTGCGCTGTCCCAGCGAACTCTTCTGGTGGAGCGCTGGTCCTTTCGGCTCGCTGGGGGCCCGTGAGCCAGACGGTCCGGCGGGGTGCCGTGTGAAGGGGGTGATGCTCTGGTGGGCGACATGGCCTGGGCCCGGCGCACGAGGTGCAGCGCCGGGCCCAGGCCATGTCTCTGTGCGACTAGTGCGTCCGGTGTCCACGGCCTCGTCGGCTTCGGCGGATGAGCCAAGCGCCGGTGGTGACGGCGAAGAGTGCGGCCGCGGCGAGCCACGCGGTGGATTCA
>NZ_JAMOLN010000001.1 GCF_024448165.1 Streptomyces longispororuber | reverse complement strand
TGGCCCCGGCCCGGGACGTCCACGCACCCGCCCCGCGCGGGTGGTCGCCGACAAGAGCTACTCAAGAGCGAGAGGCCGGTCGAGGGCTTCACGCACTGGCTGGTCCTGCGCAGGTCCCTGCACCCCAACCGGCGGGGCAACGACGGGCAACTCCACCGAGAGATTACCTACTTCCTCGTCCACGCACCCGCCGACGCCAGGGTGTCCGAGATCATCGCTCGGGCCGGCGGCCGCTGGCAGATCGAGGAGGACAACGAGTTCAACAAACAGCTCGTCGGCTTCGACCAGTACCAGGTCCGCAAGTGGACTCCCTGGCACCGGCACGTCACCGCCTGCATACTCGCCACCGCCTTCCTCGCCGTCCGGCGCGCAGCGTTCCCCGAAGCCGAAGCCGAAGCCGAAGCCGAAGCCGAAGCCGAAGCCGAAGCCGAAGCCGAAGCCGAAGCCGAAGCCGAAGCCGAAGCCGAAGCCGATCCGGACCAGGATGGCACCGTGGGAAAGGTCCCTGTCACAGCCGAGAGCGAGGCCACCGGCTGATCCCCGGACCGTTCCTGCGGCCCTCGGCCCACGCCATCCGGCACTGCCTCGCCGCCACCCACCTCAACCCCCACCATCCCGTCGAGACCATCCTGGCCTGCGACTTCTGGCGCCGACTCCACCAGACCCGCGCCCTCGTCAGCCACTACCGCCGCCGCGGCGACCCTCTCCCGCACCACCTACGAGTCTGGGCCAACCATCAGCCGATCCCACCCATCACCGACCCTCAAGATCTCCGGCTGTAGTGCAAGTTCCACCTGGGCGAGAAAATGCGCGTAGCGCAGATCCATCTCGCTGGCCCGCACGAGCTTGTCGCTGCGAACGTGAGGAGCCGCCGACGTCCGTCACGAACCTCCATCCATCTCAGCGCAGGCGGGCTCCCTGGTGTCACTGGTCCCGAGTGTGGGCGGCAAGTCCTGACATGCAGTTCGCCCGATGGACATCAGTCGTCGGAGACGGAGCGGATCCCCACGGCTTCCAGCATCGCAACGAAGATCGGCTCCACGAACGGATCGGGCACCGCGACGAGGGCCTCCGCCAGACCGTTCTCGGACGGATCGGCACCCGCGTCCCGCGCCCAGTCCAGCGCCGCCCGCACGGACTCGTCGGCCGATGGGAACCATTCCTCGATGGTCTCACCGCTCTCGGCCATGTAGGCAGTCATCGATTCCCTTCCCAGGCAGGTCCGCCAGGATCCGGTCCGGACACCGAGGGCTTCGATCGCCGCACAGTCGCTGTCCATCACATAGACACAAAGAGCAGGGGCCTTGGATCGTTCGACCAACACGGACAAGACCCTGCGGAACTGGGTGCGGGCTGCTGGAGCAAGCCGTCCGCGGGGACGCCGGACACCGGAGGCGGCCCAGCCGCGGGAACCGCTGGAAGCAGAGAACGCGGCCTTGCGGAAGAAGGTCCGCGAGCTTGAGGGGGAACGCGAGATCCTGCGGAAGGCAGCGAAGTATTTCGCCGGGGAGACGCGCTGGTGAACCGCTTCCAGTGCGTCGCCGGCCTGCAGTGCCGATACGGCATGAAGCGGCTCTGCCACGTCCTCGGTGTCAGCTGCTCGAGCTTCTGCCACTGGCGCCGGACAGCCGCCGACCGGGCCGCCCGGTGGGCAGCCGACGCACAACTGGCTGCCGGGGTACGGGTGGTGCACCAGGAATCGGACGGCACTTACGGAGCTCCGAGGACCACCGCCGAGCTCCGCGAAACCAGCGGTGAGGCGGTCAACCACAAGCGGGTCGCCAGGATCATGCGGGAATTCGGGATCGAAGGGGTCCGGTTGCGCCGCCGGCAACGCACCACCGTCCCCGATCCGGCTGCGGCCAAGGCTCCGGACCTGATCCGCCGCGACTTCACCGCGGGAAGGCCGAACACGAATTACGTCGGCGACATCACCTACCTGCCCATCGACGGCGGGAAGTTCTGCTACCTGGCGACCGTCATCGACCTCGCCTCGCGCCGTCTGGCCGGCTGGGCGATCGCCGACCACATGCGCGTGGACCTCGTGACCGATGCCCTGGCCGCGGCCCGTCCGTACTTGCGGAAGTCTCGCGGAATCGATCATGCACACCGACCACTCAGCCCAGTACACGAGCACGACCTTCGCTGAAGCCCGAAGGTCAGCAGGGGTCCGACAGAGCATGAGCGCGGTCGGGTCCAGCGCGGACAACGCACTCGTCGAGTCCTTCAACGTGACCTTCAAACGCGGGACCCTGCAGGGATGAAAGGGCAGGCCAGACGAGCGCGAGGCCAGACTCGACGCGTTCAGATGGCTCCACCGCTACAACACCAGGGGGCGGTGGTGCGGCCTTGTCCGGCCTCACCCACTCATCGGACCGTACGACCTCAAGTGGATCCAGTCGGAGCTGGATTCGAACGGGCATGTGGTTCCAGGACGTGGCGGAAGAGTGTGGCCAGTCGCGTCTGAGCAGTCGGCGCACAGTGCAGTTCAGCGGTCGCTAGCTCGCTGAGGTTCTGTGCGCGCTCTGTTCCAGGGGGTGGCCGCAGGACGTGCCGGGGCTTCCTCTGGAGGAGTGCCTTCAGCCTCGCTGCACTGGTGGCGGAGCCGTCGGCGCGAGAGTTCGTCAGCGGCTTTCTCGCCGGGTTCGTGGGGTTGTTGATGCATCAGCGTAAGCACGACTCCGGGGCGCCGACCGCCGACGCGACCTCTTCGGTACCTGTAGCCGCTCCATCGGGCGATCTCTGACGCGCCATCAAAGAACGCCCAGGGTCCGACACTCCTGAGGATGCCTTCTGCGTGTCACGTTCACGACCAAGCCGTCCGGAAGTCCCGTCCCGCGCCGGATCGCCCGGCACGGCCAGTGCTGCCCGACGCCACCGCAAACGCCTGGGTCGACGGCGCACGGTGCGGTGTGTCGAGCGCGGTCGTGTACGGGGACCGGGTCTACCTCGTAGACCTGGTGACCCGGCGGTACCGACGTGGACCGGTCGATAGTCAATCGAGCAGCACCAGTTCGCAGGTCTCCCCCGGCCTGACCGTGACCGCTCGGTCAGGCAACTCGATCGTGATGGGGGAGCGGTCCGAGGCAGGCAGGATGACGCGCAAGCGAGCCGGGGACAAGCGCAGCCGGATCCCCCAGTGGCCTCGGTAGCGGAGCGTGAATCCGTACGAGGAGGAACCGGTCAGCTGCGGCAGCGGCGCCGGATCCAGCCACAGCGCGTCGTCGCGCGTCTCCAGGCCCGTGAGTCCTCGCTGGACCAGGTCGAGGGTGCCGGCCATGGCGCCGAGGTGGATCCCTTCGCCGGTGGTGCCGCCCTGGACATCCGCGATGTCTCCGATGAGCGCCTCGTGCACGAACTTCCAGGCGTCGCTGCGCCTGGCCCGCGCCAGCACCCAGCCGTGCACCAGACCGCTGAGGGTGGAACCGTGGCTGGTGCGGCGCAGGTAGTGGTCGATGGTCCGATGCCAGGTCGCATCATCGACGGTGTACCCCAACTGGGCGAACAGGGCGCCGAGTTCGGGAGGAGGGAAGAGGTGACCGAGCATCAGGACGTCGGCCTGTTTGGAGGCCTGGTAACGGTTGACGCTGTCGCTTTCGGCCTCCAGGATCCGGTCCAGCCGACGGATGTCGCCGTACTTCTTCGTGTACGCCTCCCAGTCCAGCTCAGCGAGGCGGTCGTATCCCTCGAACTGGCTGATGACCCCGTCGTGGAACGGGACGTGGAGAGACCGCGAAACGTCCCGCCACCGCTCCGGCTCGCCCCCGTCGAAGCCGATTCGCTCAGCCAGCTCGTGGCGGCGTGGCTCGGGCAGGACCTCCAGCAGGTCGAGCGCGCGGGCGAGCACCCAGGCGGCGGTGACGCTGGTGTACGCGTTGTCGTCGATTCCCGGATGTTCGGCGCCCGGGTAGGCGTCGTGGTATTCGTCGGGGCCGATGACCTGCCGGATCCGGTAGCGACGGAACCGTGCGTCGTAGGTTGCCGCGCCCGCCCAGAAACGGGCGATCTGTAGCAGCATCTCAGCGCCCTTGGTGTGCAGGAACTCCGCGTCGCCGCTCGCTTCCCAGTACCGCCAGATGTTGTACGCGATCGCCGAACCGACGTGATGCTGGAGGTGCGTGTGGTCCGGCAACCAACGGCCGGAGCGAGGGTTGAGGTGCATCCGCTGGGTCTCCTCGCGACCGTCGCTGCCGCTCTGCCACGGATACATGGCGCCCCGCTGTCCGGCATCCTGCGCCGCGCGGCAGGCTGCGCCGAGACGCCGGTGCCGGTAGGTGAGCAGGGCCCGGGAGACCTCCGGGAAGTGCAGGTTCAGGTAGGGCAGCACGAACAGTTCGTCCCAGAAGACATGGCCCCGGTACGCCTCTCCGTGCAGGCCGCGCGCCGGTACTCCGACGTCCAGCTCGGCGGTGTGGGGAGACAGGGTCTGCAGCACGTGGAAGAGGTGCAGGCGCAGGATGCGACCCGCCTTACCCGGCACGTCGAGGTCCGCCCTGCGCCACAGTTGGTCCCACGCGGTGAGGTGGGTCTTGAGCAGTTCGTCGAAGGAACGAGCCCGGCGTGAGGTGTCGACCGCCGCCTGGAGAGGGTCACTGATGGCAGGGTCGCGGGAGGTGTGCAGGGCCACGATCTTGTCCACCGTCGCGGTGCGGCCAGCCGTGAGCGGCAGCCGCAGGAGCCGAGTCGCTCGTGCGTGGGTGTTGACGCCGTAGGCGTGTGTGGCGTCCGCACAGGTGGCGCGGGCGGCGACGGCGATGCGGACGTCGGAAGTACGGGTTCGGCAGCGCAGCCACAGAAGGTCCGGCGCGGCGGTGCCGGTATGACCGTGGACGAGGTGCTGACCGTCCAGGTCGCGGTAGCGCGCTACGCCCGCGTTGCGCACGGCGCCGTCCAGAGAGGCCTCGACCTCCAGTTCACCCGACCAGTTCTCGGCCGTGAACTCCGTACGCAGCGCGGCGAGGTGCGCATCAGCCATGTGCACGAGGCGCAGCTGCCGAACCGCGATCCGGCGGCCTTCGCTGTCCTCGTACGTCGTTCGACGTTCCAGCAGGCCGTTGGTGATGATGAGCGTCTGGTGGTGGTCGAGGATCCGGGCGCTGTCGGGATGCAGCCAGGGTCCACTGCCGTCCTCACCCCGGCAACGGAAGCGCAGGGGCAGCCAGTTGGGCAGGTTGACCATGTCCTCGTTCCCGATGCGGCGGCCCGCGACCTGCGAGGCAAGTCGGTCGTAGCAGCCCGCCACGTAGGTGCCGGGGTAGTGGAACTCGTCCGCCGCGCATTCGGGAAGAGCCCCGCGCGTGGCGAAATAGCCGTTACCCAGGGTGCACAGTGATTCCCTGAGACGTTCCTCGTCCGGGGCGTATCCGTCGTATCGCCATGTCCACTCATCGGTCACGGGGCGGCTCCCTCCATCAGAAGCTCACAGAGGTCGGCGACCACCAGATCGGCACCGTGGCTGAGCAGTTCGTCCGTCCGGTTGCGCCCGGCCGTCCGGTCGACGCCGACCACGAGGCCGAACCCGCCCCGCTCACCCGCCTCGACGCCGGCCAGGGCGTCCTCGACGACCACTGCCTGCGCGGGAACGGTGCGCAGCCTGTGGGCCGCTTCGAGGAAGAGATCGGGAGCCGGCTTTCCGCGCAGCCCGAGGCGGTCCGCTTCCGAACCGTCCACCACGGTGTCGAAGAGACTCATCACGTGAGCCTCCACCAGGAGTTCCCGGGCATGACGGGACGCGGACACGGCGGCCACCAGAACGTCAGCCTCCAGCAGTGCGTGGAGCAGGTCGACGGTGCCGGGATAGGCGGGTACGGGGTTTCCGGAGCGCAGTCGCTCGGTGTAGCGACGGTCCTTGGCGGCGGCCAGAGCCTCGACCGTCTCGGAGATCGGCTTGATCCCGCGGGATTCGAGGAACGCGGTCGTGCCCTCGCGCCGGGACTTGCCGTCCACATACAGGGGATAGTCGGTGGAGATGTCGAACGGCCGCCAATGTGCGGGCAGGCGAGGCGGATGCTCGCGGAGGTAGGCGTCGAACGTGGCCTTCCAGGCTGTTGCGTGCAGACGGGCCGAATCAGTGATCACGCCGTCGGTGTCGAAGATCACCGCGCGGACGGCACGCAGCGGTGGGGCGAGGTCTCGCACGAGAACTCCTCACAAAGCCAGGTCATGAGCCGTGCTGCGGAACGATGGCTACCGGGCAGTCCGCATGGTGCAGGAGAGCGTGGCCGACCGGGCCGAGCTGGAGTCCGAAGTGGCTATGGCGGCGTCGGGTGCCGACGACCAGCAGGTCGGCAGCGGCCGAACGGTCGATCAGGATCCGGCGGGCCGGGCCTTCCACGGCGACCGGGCGCATCCGCACATCGGGATGCACGCGTGCCGGTCCACGCAGAGAGTCGGCCAACAGCTCCTGGGCGCGCAGCTGATCAGGACAGGCCGACTCTCCCGGTTGCGGAGGGTGGTGGAGTGGCTCGCGAACAGGGGAGCGCCAGGCGCGCACCGCGTCGAGCACGCAATGGCGCGTCGCCGCCTCGGCGAACGCGAATCGGATGGCTGAAACCGAGGAGTCGGCATCTCCTACCCCGAGCAGAATGCGCTCGTGGATGGCGTTGCGCCCGGCTTCGCTGCCGCGTACCACGATGACCGGGCACGGCGCGTGCGCGGCCACAGCGAGACTTACGGACCCCAGGAGCAACTCCTGTACCGGGCCGCGACCGCGCCGTCCGGTCACCAACGCCGTCGCGTTGAGTGCGGCGCGCATCAGTACGGGCTCGGGTTCCTCCGCCAGCGTCTCGGCGAAGATCTTCACTTCCCGATGGCGTGCCGCGGCCCGTGCGATGGCGCCTTGCAGGATCTGCGCGGCGATGTCGAGACCGTGGGGTCGGTTAAGGGGCACGTTGGGACCGGTACCTTCGTACGGTTCCCAGAGAGAGGCGTGCAGGAGGCGTAGTTCGAGCCCGCGCATCGCGGCCTCTTCGGCGGCCCAGTCCACCGCGCGGAGGCTGGCCTCGGAACCGTCGACACCGACGACCAGGGGAAGGGACATGGCGTGCACCGCCTCTCGACCGGGCTCGTGGGGGAGCCGGAGCGGGTCCTCGGTCTCACCGTGGCATGAGGCAGGGGCCGGGGCGCAGGGCCCGTTCGGCCTTTGGCGGGGGCCGTCGGCCCGGGGCCGCGGCACAGTGCAGCGCGTGGTCGTGGGGCGATATGCGGTGTTCGCTCGTCCTGCGCGGGCGGTCTGCGGTTCTGACCGGCAGATCCCATGGTCGGGGCCGACCGGCCTGTCGCCAGCGGCTGTTCATGGGCGCACGATGAAGGTGTGGGCAGGGGGCCGCAACGGGTCGTACGCGGTGAGGTGGGGTCGGGACCGCTGCCCCTGGTCCTCGACGACGGCCGTCCTGTCTGCTGCGTCGCCCTTACGGGCCTCAGCCGGGCTCTGGCCTGGCTCACCTCAGCCACCTGGCAACTTCCCGCCCTGACGTGGTCCTGTCGGCACCACATAGAGAAGGTGTGCCATGAAAACGCCCCCCACTCCACCCCCGCGGTCTCCGCATGGCGCGGCGCCGCTGAGCCCGCGGAACCGCCGGGCCGCATCGAGGTGACCCAGGTCGTGGACCAGGCATACGCGGTTTTCGTCCGCGACACGAACTCACCGTCGAGCTGCGGCTGGATTCCGGCGGTGACCACGACGGCCCCAACCCGGTGGAACCGTTCGTGATCTCGCTCGCTCCTGTGTCGCCCACTACGCCGGGCTTTTCCTCCAGCGCCACCACCTGTCGTACGAACATCTGCGTGTCCGGGGCGACTTCGACCTCGCCGACGACCGTCCCGTCCGCGTCGCGGCCATCAGCATCTCTGTCCGCCCACCGGCCGGTCTCAGCACGGCGCGCATCGAGGGACTGCATGCAGTGGTCAGCCACTGCACGGCCGACAACACGCTGCGCGTCCCCCCGAGGGTCGCGATCGGGACCGGATGACATCAGCGGAGGAGGGGCCGTTCGCGCCGATTTCCCGACTCGGTCACGGGGGTTGCGTCTCGGCGTCATCGCGGGTACGCCAGGGGCATCGATGCAGGTCCACCCAGGACCCCGGTGGACGGGGGCGTTGGAGCCCACCGAAACTCCGCGCGCAACACCACAGCGAGGGGACCATGCCCGAGGACGACCTGACCTTCGGCCTCAGAATCCGCCGCCAGGGAGTTCTGCTGGTCGTCGAGTTGTGGGGCGAACTCGACGTCTTCGCCGGCTGTCGGCTGCCCGACCGGCTGCTCCGACTCCTCCCTGAGGAGTGTCACTCGCTCGTCCTCGATCTGCGCGACGTTGCGTTCATGGACTGCAGCGGGCGGTCATCGCTGCTCCGCGTCCACCACCGTCTCAAGGCGCAGAAGGGACAGTTGACCGTCGTCGTCGACAACCCGTTCCACCGTCGCCTGTTTCGGCTGATGCGGGTGGACAGAGTCCTGGACGTCGTCGAAAGCCTCGACAGTGCTCTCCCGCCGGAGGCCCAGGGCATGTCTCCCCAGGGCTGCGAGGCGGCCGCGAGCGGCGGCCAGGAGGCAAGCCCGGCTCCACGGGCGTGAACTGACCGCGTCCGGTGGGTCTCAAGCTGGCCCGGAAGCCAGAAAGGACCTGGCGCGACGCCTGCCCGTGGAGGGTTACCGCCGGCTGGATGCTATGTGGGTGCCGTGCCAGGCGTGGTACCAGACCTGTCCGGTCGTGGCGTTGACCGACAGCATGCCGGTGATCCTCCCGGATTGCGTGGTGTGCAGGGTGCAGTAGCCGGGGAAGACTGTGGGATTGCCCGCGGCCCACCCGGTGCGGTGGTCACGGAGCCACTGCTGGGCGATCTGCTGGGCCTCCGTGGCGGAGATCCGGGCCTGGGGCCCGCCCCGGGTGCCGTGGCGCATGCCATAGGCGGTGTTCCACATCATCGCGGGCCCGTACTCGATCTGTACGGTGCCATCGGCCGGGTTGACCAGTACCTCGGTGGCAGGCCGGCCGGCCACGGTCTCCAGCTCCGCGTAGAAGTTCCGGGAGAACTGCATGATCTCGCCGACGGACAGGCCGAGCCGATCAGCGAACGCCACAGCGCGCTGCCGGGCCTGATCGAGCGTCTGCACCCGGTGGCCGTCACCGGCCAGCCACCAGTTGCCCATCGTCCCCGGACCCGTCATGCCGGGGCCCCAGTTGCCCCTCATTCCCGGCCCCCGGGCGGTGTTCCACATGCCCGGTCCCCACCCACTGGTCGGCCCGGTGGACGGAGCGCGGCCCGCCCCGGGCTCCGGTGTGCTGTTGCCCGGGGCGGTGGCGGGGCTGGACGTCGTGGTGGGGGTGGTACTGGCGGTGCCGGCTGCCCCACAGGCCCCGATGGACATGGTTGCCGCCAGGATCAGCGCCGCGGCAGTGGCGGCCTGTGCACGCCTGCGCGTCATGATTCTCACCTCCGTGGCCGGGCCTCGCTCGCGACCGCCGTTCCGCCGGCCGCTGGTCCCAACCTCGCACCGTCCCGGCCCTCGCCCCAGGGGCCGGCCGGGCAAAGTCCTTGGGCAACGGGCCCCCTTCATGCCCGATCCGAGCCAGAACGCGCCTCGCCCGGTTCCCGGTTCGCACAGGCGGGTGGCAGGGTCGGCCCGGCCCGCAGGTAGGGCACTACGGGACTGTCCACCTGCCGGACGTGTCCACCGTCGACTCGGCTGTGTGTACGTGGTGTGCAGGAGCCGAATGGTTCTGTTCCGAGGACCGGTGGCCCCTGCTACGACTCCCTGTCCCGCACAAGGTTGACAACCACAAGGAGCTGCCCGGCCGGAGGCGACGTGCCAGGCCCCACCAGCGCATCGTCGTCGGCGTCGACGAGTCTCCCGAGAGCGCGGTAGCCTTGCACCGGGCGGCACACGAGGCGCGGCGTCGGCATTCCCCCCTGCATCTGGTGCACGCCTGGGCCTGGTCCCCGCATCCACCCGCGAGTGTGCCGGAGGCTACCGGACAGCGCCGTCGTGCCTCCCAGGTCGTGGCGGCCGCAGCCACGCGTCTGTCGGAGATCCTGCCCGCCGGGTACGCCACCACCGAGACGATCGAGGACCGGCGACGGCCGCCCTCCTGAACGCCGCTGAGGAGGCGGGCTTTCTGGTGCTCGGCTCGCGCGGCCTCGGCGCTCTGTCCGGGATGCTCGTCGGATCCGTCGCGGCCGCAGCGGTGGCGCGAGCGGCGTGCCCCGTGGTGCTCGTCAGAGACGGTGACCGCCACGAAGGCGAGACAGAAGGCCCCAGGATGTCGTCCTCGGCCTGGACCTCGACGACCCTCGTGACGCGTTGATCGACTTCGCCTTCCAGACGGCTCGCGTGCGCGACGGCCGCCTGCGCGTCGTCTCCGCGTGGCACCGGCCCAATCCGCTCACCGTCGGCCCCGGCGACGTAGCCATGGCCGAAACGCCGCAACAGGCGCTGCCCTGGACTGGGACGGCTTCCAGGAGGCGATGCCGCGCACCTGGTGCGACAAGTACCCCGTGGTAGGCGTGGCCCGGGCCTTGACCGAGGGGCATCTCCTGGACGCGTTGCTGGACGCCGCGTCCGGAGCCGGGCTCGTAGTCGTCGGCCGGCGGCGTCGGCCCGGACCGCACATCGGCCCGCGCGTCGGCCCCGTCACTCACGCCGTCCTCCATCATGCGGCCTGCCCCGTCGCCGTCGTGCCTCACGACTGATCGCGTCATCGCCGAGGCGTACCCAGACGCGTCGCTCCTCCACCGCTCTCCGAGCGCATCCGCAGCACGTCGGTGGCCGGACGCCGTGGTGTCGGCGCGCCGCGTCGCGTGTGACCGAGGCGGAGGATCATCTGCGGGAACTGACCGAACAGCAATCCGGCGCGTACTTGGGCCCGCAGACGGGGCAGTTCCAGCGGCTGCGTGTGGAAGGCTGCCGACACCCGATGGGCGGCCGCGTGCAGCAGGAGTCGCTGCAGCGCCTGTCCCGCCTGGAGCCACTCCACACGGGTGTCGTAGCAGGTTGTCAGTACGGCGACCAGCCCGGTGTGCTCGGACCACACCTCTGGTGGGTCGGGCATGGTGGCGCTCAGACCGAGGAAATCACGTCCGGCGAAGGGGACGCAGTCGGGGTGATAAGTACAGGTGGCGAGCGGGACGCCATCCAGCCGTGTGCCGGTGAACTCCTGAGTCCAGTGGTAGAGCTCGGCGCGCCATGCGGGGTCCGTGCGCTGGATCGTCTCGGCCTCGCGCACCAACTCTGCGAGGTGGCCCCGCACGTTGCCGTCCGTGACGACATACAGGTCGGCGCCCTCGGCTCGGGCCTGCCGACGCAGGTCGTCGACGAGCCGCTGGGGGAGCGGGGGCGACTGGAACGGGCCGCGGTGCGTGCGGCGGGCGCGCAGGGCGTGATGCATCAACTCCTCGTTCGCACCTGCCCTTCCGAACGGGCCCCAGCCGATGCGCGCGAGGTGCGCGGGGTTCCAGCGGGTCGGGCAGACGCGGACGTCGGGCCGGAACCCCAGGTGCCGCATGGCGAGCCGCACGTTGAAGAGGGCTGCCCCACAACCGATGACGAGTTCCCGGCCGTCGGGGTCGGCAGCCGGTAGCTGGCGGGCGGGGTTCGCGTACAGGTCGAGGCATGTCCGGTCGCCGATGAACAGCCACGGCTGCGAGTTGTGGAGGGACGGCGCGGTGATGGCCGCGCGTACCAGATAGTTGGCCGCGTGGTAGGGATACGCGGCTGTGAGGCGCAAGCCCTTTGTGGACGTCGTTTCCATGACGGCACCGTCTCTCCCGCCGGGTGTCCGACAACTGGCCCCGCAGCGCCGGGTGTAGTCGGGTTCACTGGCTCTCCGGTTCGGCTCTCCTTCGTCCCTTCTTCGAGCCTCACTGTCCAGGGGCAGTGAGGGGCAGAGGTCGTACGGCCTCAGGCCGGGACGGAATGCCCTGGCCATATGGCTCTCGGTGTACCTTTGCGGGGCCTGCCAGAGGGACGTCAGCCGCCATCGGCTGTCAGTCGTGCGGCACCACCGCGACGGGGCACCCGACATGGTGAATGACCGTGTGGGTGACGGGTCCCGTGTGTGGTCCCAGACCGATGCGGCGTGGCCTGCGTCCCACGACGAGCAGTCCGGCGTCACGAGCGGCGTGGACGATCTCGTGGGCACTGCGGGCATGGACGGCGGTGGCGTGCACGGGTACTACGGGGTACTTGTCCCGCCAAGGCTGCAGCTGTTCGTCGAGTGCCGCCACGGCGGCATCCTGAGCACGGGAGTGGACGCTCGAGGCCGGCGTGTTCGAGGTGCTGTACGGCAGGTGCCAGATGTGCACCGCGTGCAGCGCCGTGCCGCGCCTGGCGGCCTCGTCGAACGCGAACGCCAGCAGGCCGTCGCAGGACCGGCTCGGGTCGACGGCGACGACGGTGTCGCGGTACGGGGTGCGTAGGGACGTGGGGCCGCCCTCGGGGCTGCGGTCGGCCGCGGCGGACCAGCCGGCACGGACGAGGACGACGGGGACCGTGGCGTGAGAGATGATCGTCAGGGCGACGGATCCCGTGAGGAGGCTCCCGACACCACTGAGCCCCGCGTTGCCGAGGACCAGCAGTTCGGCGCTCGCCGCCTCGGACAGCAGGGCCTCGCGGGGCGGTTTGTGCACCTGCTCCGCGCTGACGTACACCTGCGGATAGCGCTCGGTGATCACTTCCAGCGCACCGCGCAAGGTGCGTCGCGCCCAGTACTGCGGTACGCAGCGGCCGTGCTGCAGTATCTCGGCGGTCCCGAGCCCCGGTGCGCCTTCCCAGGCGTGGATGAGCCGGAGCAGCAGGTCGCGGTGGAGCGCCGCGCGGGCGCCCCAGTCGGCCGCGGCAAGGCTTTCTCGTGAGCCGTCGAGGCCGACGACGACCGGTTTGGTCATGATCTTCGCCTCCCCAGGAGTGCTGTCGCTGCGGTGAGTCGGTCAATGCGGATCTGCCGGTGTGCAGGCGCGACGCACGACGTCGACCGGAAGCACCGTGGGGACGACCGGAACGATCTCGCCTGACGGAGTCCGTGCCGCCGCCTGTCGCCGCTGTCGGCCAGGGGCGGGCCGGGACGGCTTCACACTGTCACCTTGTCACCCGGAGGCGGCCTGGCGGCAGAGCCGGTCCGGGCCCTTGCGCGGGACGTTCGGCCCCAGACGTCCGACCGGGCCGGGTAGAGCCTGAAGATGGGAAGCCGAGGGCTCAAGGCTCGCGGTCCAGAGGTAGGAGACGATCATGTTCGTTCCGCTGTCGATGACCGGTGCGGTGATCCTGGATGTCGGTCTGGACAGGCGGCGCCTGCCGGGCGAGCGGGAGACCGTCGTCGTGGAGCGCCGCTGCGTCGGCGACGGCGGGGACCTCGACGACCGTTCCCCGTACCACCGCTGACAACACGGGAGTGCTGCCATGGTCAGCTCACTCGTCGTCGCGTACCTGCTGGGCCACGGCTTCGTGCACATGCCGATGTGGCTGGCACCGCGTCGGCGCGGCTACCGCGCCCCACACCGCTCGTGGGTGCTGGCTGCAGCCGACCTGCCTCAGGCGCGGGCACCGGCCGCGGCCAGGTTGCTCGCCTGCACGACTGCAGCGCTGTACGCCATCGCGGGTGCGGCACTGCTCGTGGGCCTCGCGGACTGGGCAATTGCGGCCGTGGCCGCTGCCGTGGTCGGACTTGTCCTCAAGTTCTTCTGGTACAGCCCGCGGCTGACCGCCGGGCTGCTGCTCGACGTGGCGGTGCTGGTCGCGGTGGCGGAGGGCTGGCCGACCTTGCTGCTCTGAAAGCGAACGAGACCACAGCGCCCCGTGCGGCACACGCCACGCACCCACCAACTCACCCGACCGCGAGGGAAGTCGGTCCGGTGGGAGCCACGCCCCGTCGTGCACCGCGTTGGCGAGTGCGGCTGCGCGGGGTGGCGCCACGGCCGTACCGTCGAGTCGGCGCAGCTCGACGACGAAGCCGGGCCGTGTGATCCGGGCGGTGACGTCACGGGTGGAGTCGTGCGCACGAGCGCGGGCGATGACCACGGACATGCGCTCCGCTCTCTCACAAGGGCCGGTTCCCCGGCTCCGCGGGCCCGGTCAACTCGACGATGTCGCTCGACGCGACGTCATGGAACCGTAGCGCCAGGTCCTCCAAGGCTCGGCTGGCAGCGAGTTCGTCGCCGATCTCGGGAACCGGCCGGTCGATCGGGTTGCGGCGCGCGGTGCCCCGCCTCTTTGGCGCCCGGCACGTGAGATCCAAGACCGCCGGCCAACGGCCGCGTGCTCTCACCTCGCACGTCGCGGGCACGCACGCCACCGAGCATGTCGCGGCACGCCACGCGCGGGCGGGCCCGCGGGCCAGGCAGGCCCTGGCACTGGGGCCGCCCGGCCCATCCCCGTGACGAGCCGTTCGCGTGAAGCTGGCAACGGAGCCCGCAACTGCGGGCGGCGGACGACGACGGAGGATGGGCGATGCAGAGACCGGAGGATCAGCGGTTCTCGATCGTGCGGGGCTCGACGCCCTCGTAGCGGCCTTGGTGGCCGATGGACGCCCGGTGATCGGACCGACGGTCCGTGACGGCGCGGTCGTCCTCGCCGAGATCGACAGCGCGGACGTCCTGCCGTGGGGCTGGGGAACCGAACTGGACGCAGGGCGCTACCGATTGGTGCGCCGCACCGACGGCGCGGCCTTCGCGCACACCTCCGGACCGCAGTCCTGGGAGTCCTTCCTGCACCCGCAGCGCGAGAAGCTGTGGGACGTCGACCGGGACGCGGACGGCGAACTCGTCGTACGTGCGGCTCAGCCGGAACGGCCTTCATCGCCATTCAGGACCGGGTCCTGGCCCGTGGGCGCTTCCAGGACGACGGATACGGGGAGTGCCGGAAGGGGGCGTTCCTCGTCGCTGTCGAGTGCACCGAGCCGGGGGCGACATGTTTCTGCGTGTCGATGGGGGGCGGACCCGCGGCGGACACCGGGGTCGATGTCGCTCTGACCGAGTTGGCGGACGCCGGGGGCCTCGATACCTGGTGAGGGTCGGCAGCGCGGAAGGCGCTCGGACTCTGGCCCGGGTGCCCCGCGCGGAAAGCGATCAGCTGACAGCGGCGGTGGCACGGGCAGCGGTCGATGCGGCCCCGGGCTCACCCCGTCCGCCGCCCGCGCCAGGCCCGGTGACGCCATACTCCTCTGTGGACTCATGGACTCCACGGCACCGCCATCCTCTCCACCCGAGAGGGCCTCGGCTTCGAAGTCGAGATCGCCTCCGACACCCAGCCCCTGCACCGGCTCGTCACGGCGCTCGCTCCCTTCGGCGCACACGTGCACGCACTGCGCGATCCCCCTGGGGAGGAGTCGCGGCGGCCCTGAAGGAGATCGCCCGTGACGCGCACATCGGCGTCGAGATCGAGGAGGGCGCCGTCCCCGTCCCTCCGGCCGGCGACCTGCTCGGCCTGGACCCGCTCGTCGTGGCCAACGAAGGCTGCTTCGTCGCCTTCATCGCCCCCCACGCCGCCGACGCCGCGCTCGACGCCTTGCACGCCTTGCCGGAAGGCACCGCGGCGGTCCGTATAGGCACAGCCGTCAAGGCGTCGGCCGGCCGCGTGGTCCTGCGCACCCTGGTGGGTGGCAAACGCATCGTGGACATGCCGTTGGGCGAGCAACTGCCCCGCATCTGCTGACGTCGGCCGCCATCGCGGAGTGCCTGTGCCGCGGGTGCCGTAGTTTCCCGGTGGCACGGCTGACCGGCCCGCAGGACACCCGTCGACTCGTCTCCGCGTGGCGTTCACCCTGCCGGTGCGACAGGGCCGGGCACCGAGGCCAGGCATCCCTGCGCTTGATTCGTCCATGCTTACAGACGGCCGAACGGGGCCCTGCACGCTCAGGTCTCGTCGTTCGCGCGTGCTTGTCGGAGAGCCTCGCGCAGTGCCAACAGAGCTGTCAGTTCCGCGTCCACGATGAAGCGCTCCATCAACAGTGCCACCCGCCACCGCTCGCCGTCGGCTATCGCCTGGACGATCACCGCGATGGCCCGGCGCTGGGCATCGGAAATGCCCGAACCCGGCGGGTCGCCTACGTGTTCATCAAGTCAGGTCTCACGCATCGTAGACCTCGCAAGCCAGTTGAGGCAGCAAGGGGAAACGAGGCGAGCGGGCCGCGCTCCCGCTCCAGCGGCCCGCCGCCCCGGCAGCTGGATCGCTGCCGAGAGGCCACCCGTCCCGTACCTCGGCGCCGCGGGAGGAACGATGCCGCCTGGTTTGGAGGACGGGAAACCTCTACTTCTGTTGTACGACGACGCCATACATGCATACACAGGCGACAGGCCCCAAAAGGGAGCCAATCGGCCCAGCCGTGGGGTCGACCGTCCCAGAGGCCGCACCCGGGGCGGCTTGAGACGCGACCGGTGGCCGCGCGCCCCGTCGAGCAGGCGCGGGACGTGGGCTCTGGAAACTCGGACCGGAGGGGAGCGGCTAGCGCCCGACCGCAGTGCGATGTGTCTCCAGCAGGCTGACGATCTCTCTGTCACTGACGGGATTCTGATCCACATACCAGGAGTCAAGCGCAGTGTCGAGTGCCTCGAGGCAGACGATCTCGTCGACCGACGGGCGCAGACGTCCCAGAGCCTCCGGCGACCCGCCCGGCAGGGCCAGGACGAGCGAAGCAGCTCCCCGGTGTCGCAGGACCTTCAGGGCGGCGTGTGCCGAGGCGCCGGTGCACGCGGCATCGTCCACCAGCACGACGTCACCACCCCGGATGCCCAAGGCTTCGTGTCGCCCACGCAGCAGGTGTGCCTGCCGTGCGAGCCAGCTTTCGGTCTCCCGGGCCAGTTCGGGCAGCCGGGGGCTGTCTGCGGCGAATCGTCGCAGGAAGGCGCCCGTGCACACGAGTGTCCCGTCCTCCGCCATCGCCCCGACGGTCAGACCGGGATTGCCGGGAGCGGTGACCTTGCGTACGACAACGATGTCGAGAGGGGCGCCGAGGAGATGCGCGACCTCGGCTGCGACGGGAACACCCCCGCGGGCGATTCCGAACACCGCCCGGGGAGTTCGGCATGCGGTCCATCGAGGCAGAGCCGCCACCTGCTGGGCCAGGCAGCGGCCCGCGGCGGTACGACACGTGAACACCATCATGATTCACCGTCCCCGCTCTCCCATCGGCATCGCAGCTTCGGGAAACAGCCGGAACCTGCGAGGTGGAGGGGAGAGGCCGCTCGCCCGCAGGCTGATCCCAGCCTACGGATGCCCAGGCGGTGTGCCAGTGCCGACCGGGGCGAAGACGGCAGGACGCCCGGCCCTGCTTGGAGTGGCCAAGAACAAGGTGGGCCGAGCGACCTCCTCTTTGGTGGGGTTCCCCCGCTCGTGCGTGGCCCGGTGAGAGAAGAACGCCGGGCCGCACGGAGCGGAGCTCTCCGGATCCACCGCGACTGGTTCAGGCGACGCGGCGCAGTCCCTCCGACTTCTCCATGGTGGCCGCCTCGTCGGTCAGCTTGCGGGCGAGACCCGCGTAAAAGCGCAGCACTTCGAGCCAGAAGAGCCCTGCGCCTCCGATGAGCAGACCGGTCACCGTGACTCCGATCGTGTCGTTGCGCACCGGCATCCTCCAGATCGCGAACAGGTTGAAGTCCACCAGCCATGCCGCGCCGACGCTCAGTGTGACCAGGACGAACGCCCACAGTTCCGGGTCGAGGGAGACGAACCGGGGCCGACCTGCGCAACGGCGAGCACGGCGAGGCCGAGCAGTGCGAGCATTGCGAACCCGTACATGGGGTGCCTTCCTTCCTGCGTTCAGTGTGTTCCGGGCCATCAGGTCTGACGGCCCTTTCTGGCCCCTGTCCCCACAGTGCTCCCACGCACTCCGCCGGCAGGAGTGATCGGCCGGCCTCTTCGCGGGCCGATCGCCCCTTGGTGCCCCGCGCGCGGACGTCCCAGGCTTCGAAGCACACACCACCCCGCCCTCCGGGAGAGGTCGGCGATGAGCGGTACCTGGGGACCGTTGCAGGAGCCGGCTGTCGTGGCGGCGCCCCTGGCTCGCCGCAGGTGAGCGTCGGGAGGCCAGGCTGGGCCGGCTGCGTGAGCCCGCCCGGAAGTGCCTGGCAGCGCCGAGCGAGGTCCGGCCGGGGCCCCATTCGGGGTCGTTCGGCCCCTCCAGGCCTTTGGCTCAGGGGCGGATGGTCGAAGGAGGAGCCGTAGCCGATGGGAGGGCGTCATGCCGTGGCAGACCATCCACAAACCCGCAGAGGGAACAGGGTTTCGTGTGCCGCCGAACTTGGCCGACTACGAGCGCGAGCGCCGCTGGTTCACCTGGTCCAACGCACGCGGACAGTTACTCGGCCTGCCGGGCGGGTGCGGCCTGAACATCGCGTACGAGGCGGTGGACCGGCATGTCCATGCGGGCCACGGGGCGACGGTGGCACTGCGCTGCGTCGGACGTGACGACACCCTCGCGACCATCACCTACTCCGAACTCGCCCAGCTGACGAACCAGTTCGCGAACCTCCTGCGCTCTCTCGGCATCGGTCGCGGCGACCGTGTGTGCACGTTGTTGGGACGCGGACCCGAGCTGTTCACTGTTGTTCTCGGCGCGCTGAAGAACACGAGTGTGCTGTGCCCGCTGTTCTCCGCGTTCGGGCCGGAGCCGGTGCGCCAACGCCTCGCCCTGAGCGACGCCCGGATCCTGGTCACCACAGCCGCGCTGTACCGGCGGAAAGTCGCGGGCATCCGGAATGAGCTCCCCGGTCTGTGGCACGTACTGATCGTGGGGGAGGGGGCACAGGACCTGCCCGGGACGCAGTCCTACGACGAACTCATGGCGGCCGCCCCGCCGGAGTTCACGATCCCGCCGACGTCCGGTGAGGACATGGCATTGCTGCATTTCACCAGCGGGACGACCGCCGCCCCCAAGGGCGCCGTGCACGTGCACGAAGCCGTGCTCGCGCATCACGTCACCGCCGCCTACGCGTTGGACCTGCACCACGGCGACGTGTTCTGGTGCACCGCCGATCCGGGCTGGGTGACCGGCGTGTCGTACGGGATCGTCGCCCCGCTCACCCATGGGGTCAGCCTGGTCGTGGACGAGGGCGACTTCGACGCGCGGCGCTGGTATCGCATCCTCGCGGAGCAGCACGTCACCGTCTGGTACACGGCACCCACCGCGTTGCGCATGCTGATGCGGACGACACCCCGCCAGGGGGACCACCGGCTGCCTCGCGAGTACGACCTGTCGGCGCTGCGGTTCATCGCCTCCGTCGGTGAACCGCTCAATCCGGAGGCCGTGGTGTGGGGGCAGGAGGTCCTGGGGCTTCCTGTGCACGACAATTGGTGGCAGACCGAGACAGGCGCCATCATGATCGGCAACTTCGCGGCGTGCGAGATCCGGCCCGGCTCCATGGGGCGGCCGCTGCCCGGCGTGACCGCGGCGGTGCTCGAACAGGGCGCAGACGGACGGGCGAAGGTCACCGCCGACGGACACGTCCACGTCCTCGAAACCGCGGACCTGGAAGGCGAATTGGCGCTGCGCCCCGGCTGGCCGTCGATGTTCCGCGGCTACCTCCACGACAAGGCGCGTTACGACGAGGCATTCGTTGACGGTTGGTACCTCACCGGAGACCTGGCGCGACGGGACGCGGACGGTTGGTACTGGTTCGTGGGGCGCGCCGACGACGTGATCAAGTCGGCGGGGCATCTGATCGGTCCCTTCGAGGTCGAGAGCGCGCTGATGGAACATCCCGCCGTCGCCGAGGCCGGGGTCGTGGGGCGGCCGGATCCGGTCGCCGGGAACATCGTGAAGGCCTTCGTGTCGGTGCGCTCCGGGTATGAACAAGGACCCGAGCTGGAAAGGGAGTTGCTGGTCTTCGCCCGGCGCAGGCTCGGCCCCGCGGTTTCCCCGCGCGAGATTGCCTTCGACCAGAACCTGCCGCACACCCGTAGTGGCAAGGTCATGCGGCGACTGCTGCGAGCCCGTGAACTGGGTCTGCCCGAAGGAGATCTCTCGACCGTTGAAGGACCGGAGGGATCGGAGGAACAGCCGTGACCACCAAACGCACCGACCGCGCCGCGAGCGCGACGAACCGACGGGGTACCGCCCGAAAGGCGACGGCGGAGCACCGGCAGAAGTTGCTGGAGTCCATGCTGCGCATCCGGCGCTTCGAGGAACGCAGCGTGGAGCTGTACAGCGCCGCTCGAATCCGGGGCTTCGTCCATCTCTATGTAGGAGAGGAAGCCGTCGCCGTCGGCGTCAACGAGGCGCTGACCGAGGATGACGCGATCGTGTCGACGTACCGGGAGCACGGCCATGCGCTGGCCCGGGGGCTGACGTCGGAGGCCGTGATGGCCGAGATGTTCGGGAAGGTCACCGGATGCAGTCACGGCCGGGGCGGCTCCATGCACCTCTTCGACGCGAGCCGGCGCTTCTACGGCGGCAATGCGATCGTCGGCGGCGGCCTGCCGCTCGCGGCGGGGCTCGCCCTCGCGGACCGGATGAACGGCCGCTGCCGCGTCACCTGTTGCTTCTTCGGGGACGGCGCGGTGGCCGAGGGCGAGTTTCACGAGACCGCGAACCTGGCCGCCCTCTGGGGGCTGCCGCTGCTCCTTGTCTGCGAGAACAACCAGTACGCGATGGGCACCGCCCTCGACCGTGCCCAGGCCGAGACGGACCTGGCGCTGCGCGCCTCCTCGTACGGCATGGTGGCCTGGGCGGTCGACGGCATGGACGTCGAGGCTGTCGAACGCGCCGCGCTGCGCGCCACCGAGGCCATCCGTTCGGGCAGCGGCCCGCACTTCCTGGAACTGCGCACGTACCGCTTCCGTGCCCACTCGATGTACGACCCCGACCGCTACCGCGACAAGGACGAGATCGAGCGATGGAGGAAACGCGACCCCGTTGTCACGTTCGCCGACCGGCTGCGCCGCGAACACTCCTTGCCGACCGCGCGGCTGCGGGACATCGAGAACCGGGTGGGCGCGGAGATCGATCACGCGGTGGAGGCCGCGGACCTGGCTGCGGCCGAACCTGTCGAGGACCTGCTGCTGCACGTGACCAGCGGGGTGGGGGAGACCCGGAAAGAGGAGGAGGCACGGCTATGACCGCCGTGAACGTCAACGACCGGACAGCGACGGAGAAGGCGGAGACGGCATCGCGGAGCGGGACATCAGCGGCCCCGCACAAGACCACCTATCGGGAAGCGCTCCGCGAGGCGCTGCGCGAGGCGTTGAACACCGACGGGCGGGTGTTCCTCATGGGGGAGGACGTGGGCGCGTACGGCGGCTGCTTCGGCGTCAGTCTCGGCCTGCTGGAGGAGTTCGGACCGGAGCGGATCCGGGACACGCCGCTGTCGGAGTCGGCGTTCGTCGGTGCGGGGATCGGCGCCGCGCTGGCCGGGATGCGACCGATCGTCGAGATCATGACCGTGAACTTCAGTCTGCTGGCACTCGACCAGATCCTCAACAACGCGGCCACGCTGCTGCATATGTCCGGAGGCCAGCTGCCGGTCCCGCTCGTGATCCGGATGACGACGGGCGCCGGGCGGCAACTCGCCGCGCAGCACTCGCACAGTCTGGAGGGCTGGTACGCGCACATCCCCGGTCTGCGCGTGCTCGCGCCCGCGACCATCGAGGACGCCCGTCACATGCTCGCACCGGCCCTCGCCGACCCCGACCCGGTCCTGATCTTCGAGCACGGCACTCTGTACAACGCCTCAGGTGAACTCGGCCCGGCGGCAGAGCCGTTGCCCCTCGACCGAGCGGCGATCCGCCGGACGGGAACGGACGTCACCCTCATCACCTACGGGGGGTCCTTGCCGAAGACCCTCGCGGCGGCCGACGAACTCGCCGCGGCCGGTATCTCGGCAGAGGTCGTGGACCTGCGAAGCCTGCGCCCGCTCGACGACACCACGATCATCGATTCGGTGGTCCGCACCCACCGGGCCGTGGTCGTCGACGAGGCGTGGCGTACCGGTTCCCTCGCCGCCGAGGTCTCGGCGCGTATCGGTGAACAGGCCTTCTACTCGCTCGACGCCCGAGTGCGACGCGTGTGCAGCGCGGAAGTCCCCATTCCCTACGCCCGCGAACTGGAAGCTGCGGCTCTGCCCCAGGTTGCCGACATCGTGACGGCCGCGCGGGAGGCGGTGGGCTGACATGGCCGAGTTCACCATGCCGTCGCTGGGCGCCGACATGGACGAGGGCGTGCTTCAGGAGTGGCTCGTCTCGCCCGGTGTGCGCGTGGCCAAGGGCGACGTCGTCGCGGTCGTCGAGACGGACAAGGCGACCATCGAGGTGGAGTGCTTCGAGACCGGTACCGTAGGTGTGCTGCTGGTTGAGCCAGGCACCCGCGTGCCCGTGGGGGCGCCGCTCGCCGTGATCGAAACGGCCGACACACGGGCGCCGACCGAGGCGCGGCGTGAACCGGCCGCCAAGAAGCCGCTGGTGGCCGTGCCGGTTGTCGTGCCCGCAACTCCCACCGAGAACCTCGTTCCGCAGCTCGCCAGGCCGCCGGCAAGGGCTCCGGTCGCTGCGGGACCTCCTGTGACGGGCCCTCTCGTACGGCACCTGGCCCACGACAGGAACGTGGACATAGCGCGGATCAGGGGCACCGGTCGCGGTGGGCGCGTCACCCGCCACGACGTGGATCGAGCCTCGGTGGCAGGCATCCCACGCGTGCGGGCCACCCCGTACGCCCGCAAAGTTGCCGAGGAACTGAACATCGATCTCACCGCCCTCCAAGGGACGGGTGAACAGGGGGCCGTGCGGGCCGCGGACGTGCGTGCGGCCGGGGCCGCCACGAAGGGAAAGGGCGGACGTCCTGCCCCGGTGACTCGCCCACCGGAACAGCACGGCGGCGGCCAATCCATGCGCGGAACCATCGCACATCTCATGGCCCGCTCGAAGCGCGAGATCCCGCACTACTACCTGTCCACCACCCTCGACCTCGCGACGGCGCTCGCCTGGCTGCGTGCCGCCAACCGTCAACGCCCGGTGAAGGAGAGGGTGTTGCCTGCCGCGCTGCTCCTCAAGGCCGCAGCCCGCGCCGCCCGGGCAGTACCCGACCTCAACGGCTACTGGCACGACGACCACTTCGAACCCGGTGACGGGGTTCACCTCGGCGTCGCCGTGTCCCTGCGCGGCGGAGGCTTGCTCACACCGGTCCTACGGGACGCGGACACTCTGCAACTTCCTGCCCTGATGGCCGCGTTGAAGGACCTCGCGGGCCGCGCCCGCGCCGGCCGCCTGCGCGCGAGCGAACTGACCGACGCCACCCTCACCGTCACCAACCTGGGAGACCAGGGCATCGAGACGGTCCTCGGTGTCATCCTTCCGCCCCAGGTGGCAGTCGTCGGCTTCGGCGCGGTCACCGACCGCCCCTGCGCGGTGAACGGTCTGCTCGGCGTCCACCCCATGGTGACCGCCACCCTCAGTGCCGACCACCGGGCCTCCGACGGCGCCGTGGGCGCCCGCTACCTCACCACTGTCGACCGCCTGTTGCAGCACCCGGAGGAGCTATGACGTACGAACAGGCACTCGGCCTCGTCAGGGAGGCGCTCTCCCGCGTCGTGCCCGACGCGGGCTTCGCCTCCGTCGGCCCCGACGAGAAGTTCCGCGACGTCCTGGAGGTCGACTCGCTCGACTTCCTGGAGTTCGTCGAGGTCCTCTCCGGGCTGACGGGGGTCCGTCTCGACGAGGACGACTACCAGGACCTCACCACACTCGCGGACGGTGCTCGCCTCGTCGCGGCCCGGGCGGGAGTGTGACAGGACTTCCTGTGCCGTCGGGGGGAGTTTGCTCAGCGTAGGGCCTGAACCGCAGTGGGGGCCTTCGGCGCGGACCGCGGCGCTGCGACCGGCGGGATGCCCCGCCGCATGGCCGCCCTCATTCCCACGTTCTGGCCCCTCGCAGTCCGCCGCACGGGAGTCCATCCACCACGAATCCCCGGAGCACATGGGCGTCGCCGGGTGCGGCACTCGTGGTGGCACGGCCGAGCGTGCGGCCGCACAGGCGCCCGTCCTGGAAGTAGAGCCTCTGTGACCGAACAGCAGCCCACCCTCGACGACCGGCCGGTCGTCGGCTCCTACCCCACCTAGGAAGGCGCCCAGCGGGCGGTCGACTTCCTGTCCGACAGCCACTTCCCGGTGGAGCGCACCGCGATCATCGGCAGCGATCCGCGCGTGGTCGAAACCGTTCTCGGCCGCCTGACCGTCGGCCGTGCCGCGCTGACCGGGGCCGGCCTTCGGCGCCCTGTTCGGCTGCACCGGCCATGCCCTCACCCGAGGCCGTCGCGACTTCGCCTCCCGGAGCCAGATCGTCGCCGCCCGCTACGACGTGGTCACCGCCCCCGATGTCGCTGAGGACGCCAAGAACCGGCTCCTCAAGCTTGTCTGGCGCGAGAGTTGACCTGTGGCCGTACGGGGTCTCCACCCGTAAGCGGAGACCCCACGATCACGGGTGGGGCTTCCGGTGTCAGCCCTTGCCCAGCATCGTGTTCATCTCCGTGATCTCGGCGTTCTGGGTGGCGATGATGGTCCGGGCCATCTTCATGGCGGGACCGTAACGTCCTTCGTTCTTCTCGATCACGGCCATCCGGACGGCGCCGTTGTGGTGTTTGACCATCATGGTCAGGAACATCGTGTCGAAGCCCGTGCCGGACGCCCGACGTAGGCCGTTCATGTGATCCTGGTCGATCATCCCGGGCACCCCAGGGGACCTGTCCTGGCCCATGCCGGGCATGGACCAGGAGGGCACGTCGTCCCCCCCAGGCCCTCAGCCAGCCGGACATCGTCCTGATCTGCGCGCCCTGAGCCGTTTCGATGCGCGCCGCGAGGTCCTTGACGTCGGGGGAGGCGGCGCGACGGTCGGTCAGGCGTGCCATCTGCAGTGCCTGCCGGTGATGGGGAATCATGCCCTGGGCGAACGAAACGTCCTGGTCGTTGAGGGCACCTGTGGTGTTCCGCGCGTTCGCCGGGGCTGTGCCCTTGGGCGAGGAGGTGCTGCTGTCGCTGCCGCACGCGGCAAGAGTGAGCGCCGTCGTCAGGGCGGCGACGGTCAGAGCCGTGCGGCGAGCCACGGTACGGGTGGTGGTCATGGTTGATCTCCTGGTGTGCGGTGGTCGTGGACAGAGCCGTCTGCCGCAGCGCGTCCGGCCCAGCGGGCAGAACCGGCGGCGCGGCCTCTCCTACGTCCGCAGCACCTGGAGAACAGTCAGATCCGGCGGCCCACGGGCCTCTTGCGGTGCTGATGGCACCTGACGCCACACTGCGCGGTCCGCGGCAGGCGTTTCACTTCCGGAGAGCGCCGGCGGGGGCAGCCGGAATCCGCCGCTGATCGCACTGGACGCACAGACCGGATCGGCATGATGGGCATGCCCTCCGCCCCGTTCACCGCCGTGGCACGCCCCCTGAGCGGCGACGGTCACAACCGCGTGCTCCTGCATGGCCCGTGGGCGCATCATGGCCACAGGCGCCAAGGCATGCATGCCCAAGAGCCCGGCCAGCAGCGCAAGCACCAGCACTGCACGCCACCGCCCAACAGCCGGAGCGGCCCGATGCGGTTCTCGGAGCGTCACGCTCCTCATGCTACGGAGGGACGGCGTAGACCCGCCGTCGTCCCAGTGTCGTATTCGCCCGCAGTTCGTCGGCCCTGACGTGGCGAAGGTTCTGCGGACGGGCATCTCTACGGTGCGAGCGAGAAGTAGTTCTCCTCTTCCTGGGCGAAGTGCAGACGCAGGACGGTGTTGAGGCCGTAGAGGCAGGCGCGCAGATCGTCGAGTTGTTCGGGCGCCAGGCCGCCTTCGGCGTGGGCCAGTTGCACGTGGGTGGCGATGCGGCGGGAGAGACGTTCGATCTCGGTATGGGCTCGGCTCATGGTGGCGGTGGATTCGGGACCGCCGAGGGTGGGGGCGAGGGCTGGGTAGAGCTGGTGTTCTTCGGCGTACTCGTGGGGCAGCAGTCGGTCGGTGAGCAGGCGATGGGTCGCCTCGGCTGCGGCCAGAGCCTTGGGCCCAGGGGCGTCGGAGAGGCGGTCGGCTGCGTCGCGTACCGCGTCGAGGACGTCCTGGAGGTCGTCGTGCTCGCCGGCGAAACGGTGGATGAGAGCCTCGGCGGCGGGGGTGAGGGCCGGCCGCGCGGCCTGACCGAGTCGCAGGGCGCGCAGGCTGTAGAGAATGACGGTGACATCGATACCCTCCTGCAAGAGTGCGCCGACAGCGGGCGGGAGCAGGCCCACGGCAGCTGCGGCCATGGCGGCCAAGGACATCAGCATGCCGCCGAGAGCGCTTTGGACGGCGATCCGACGGGCGCCCTGGGCGAGGGTGACGGCGTCGGCGAGACGGCCGACGCGGTCGGTGGTCAGGACGATGTCGGCGGCTTCGGAGGAGGCGGTGGAGCCGTGGGCACCCATGGCGACGCCTACGTCCGCCGCGGCGAGGGCGGGGGCGTCGTTGACACCGTCACCGACCATGATGGTGACGGCGCGTTCACGTTCGGCTCGCACGGCGGCCACTTTGTCGGCCGGGGAGAGTTCGGCGCGTACGACGTCGAGGCCGAGAACGGAGGCGACTTCACGGGCGGGTGCCGTGCGGTCACCGGTCAGCATCAGCAGTCGATCGATACCGGACGCCCGTAGGTGGCGCAGGGTGCGGGGTGCGTCATTGCGTAGAGGGTCGATCAGCAGGACGGCACCGGCCGGCTGTCCGTCGAGGGTGAGCCAAGCGACGGCCGCACCGTCGAGGAGGGCGCGGTGGTCAACTGCCCTGGCCCAGGCGGGATGTGCGGTTGCGGGGCCGAGGCGGCCGATGGAGACCCGGTGTCCGTCCACGGTGCCGGTGGCCCCTGTGCCGGGTTCTTCGGTGACTTCGGTCGGGGCGGACAACTCCAGTCCGCGTTCCCGAGCGGTGTCGACGAGGGCCCGGGCCAGGACGTGCGGCGAGTACTGGTCGACCGAGGCCGCCAGGCGCAGCACTTCCGCGGGCCGCAGGCCGGGGGCGGCGGTGACGTCGAGGACGCGAGGGTGCCCGCGGGTGAGCGTGCCGGTTTTGTCGAGCACGAGAGTGCGGCCGCGGCCGAGGTTCTCCAACGCGCCGCCGTCGCGAATGATGACGCCGAGGCGGGAGGCCCGGGACAGGCCGGAGACGATGGCGACGGGGGCGGCCAGCAGCAGGGGGCAGGGGGTGGCGACGACCAGGACGGCGACCGCGCGTACGACGGATCCGCTGATCAGCCAAGCCAGCCCCGCCACCGCGAGGGACACGGGAAGGAACCAGGCCGCGTACCGGTCGGCCAGCCGCACCAGCGGCGCGGACTCGGCCCCGGCCTGCCGGGCCAGCCGCACGATTTCTGCGTAGGTGCTGTCCTGTTCGGCCGCGGTGGTGCGCAGTTCGAAGGCGCCGCCCGCGTTGACCACACCGCTGCGCACGCCTTCGCCACGGGGTCGCTCGACCGGCAGGGTCTCACCGGTCAGTACCGACTCATCGAGCACGGCGGCCGTGCTCTCCACGAGGCCGTCGACGCCGACGACTTCACCTGGGCGGATGACGAGCAGGTCGCCGACGGCGACCTCGCCCAGCGGCACCGTGTCCACTCCGGTATCAGTGCGGCGATGTGCCGAGCGCGGGGAGTGCTCGAGCAAGGCGCGCAGGTCGTGGGAGGCGCGCCGCTGGGCCACGGCTTCCAGGGTGCGGCCGGTGGCGAGCATGAGCGCGATGAGGGCACCGGCCAGGTACTCGCCCACGGCCACGGTGCCGCCGAGCGCGAGCACGGCGATCAGATCCACGCCTGCCTGTCCGCGCCGCAGGGCGGCCAGCACCCATCCCACTGCGGGGACGACGGCGGAGACGGTTCCTATCGCCCAGAACAGGTCGGCGAGGGCGACGGCATCCGTGAGCCAGGCGACGGCACCGGCGATCAGGGCTGCTGATGTGACGGCCAGAAGAACTGGTTCGAGTCGCGGTGACACGGCTGCGCGACTCGAACGGCGCCGTCGTGCTGCTGTGCGGGCGGAGTGGGTCATGGCACACCTCGGTAGGACCGGCGCAGAGACTGCTGGATCGGTCTCTCCTCATCTCATCCCGGCGTCGAGGCCCGGGGCAGGGACTGGCCGGCCTTGACACGGGGCTGGTCGGCCCTCCGCACACGCGTCTGGATCATGCCTGCCCGTCGTGGGGGCGAGGACCCCGTGAAGCGCGCTCGCTCTGACGGGAAGTCAGTGGCCTGACTGGCACATCGTCGGTTGTACGGCGTCCATCACATGGCGCGCGACGAGCGAGGGCTGGTCGTGCGTGATCTCAGAAGGAGCTCAGAACTTCCTGTGCCAGGCTGGCGCGCCTGACGGCACATCGCATGACCGACCCGCTGGAGGAGCTCTGATGAGCCTGATCAACGGACTGCCCGCGCATATTCTGCTCGTGCATTTCGTCGTTGTGCTCGTTCCCCTCACCGCCCTGGCACTCGCGGTCTGCGCGATCTGGCCGAGAGTTGCACGGCGCATGGGGATCGTGCTGCCGTTGCTGGCCCTGGTCACGCTCGTCAGCGTTCCGCTGACCACGGAGGCCGGTGAGTGGCTGGAGAGGCACGTAGACCGCGACGCGTTGGTGCGGCGGCATGCCTCGCTCGGTGACGGTCTGCTGCCCTGGGTCGGGTGCCTGTTTCTCTTGGCGGTCGCCATCTGGTGGATGGCTCGCCGCGCCGCCGCATCCGGATCCGGCTCCTCGGGCGGCCGTACCCAACTGTCCGCCGCGCTCGTGCGCATCGCGGCCGCGGTGCTGGCGATCGTCGTCTCCGTGGGAGCTGTGGTGGACGTCTACCGCATCGGCGACTCAGGGGCGAAGGCCGCCTGGCACGACGGCTTCTCCAAGACCGCGTCGGGGGGCGACGGGTACGACGGCTGACGGGTGCTTCGCCTTTGGAGCGATCGATGTTCCGACTCGGAGGGGGCATGCCCCTTGGCGGCGGTTGGCGGCGTCTACGACGCTGAGGGCGCCAGCAGGTGGTTCGCTCGCTCCGTGCGCAGATGGAGGGCCATGCGGCCGTTGCGGTGCGTCGACACCAGACCCGCGCCGCGCAGGGCACCCAGGTGCTGCGAGACAGCGCTTGGGGTGACGCCCAGGTGGCCGGCCAGGGCGGCAGTTGTCAGAGGCTCGGCCAGGGCGGCGAGGAGCTCCGTCCTCGTGCGGCCCAGCACAGGGGCCAGGCCCGCCAGGGCCGGCGGGGGCGGTTCCCAGAGCAGGCCGACGCCCACCGCCGGATAGCGAATCGAAGCCGCTTCGACCGGGGACTTGTCGACGCCGATGTTCGGCCAGTTGAAGATGCTGGGCAGCAGCACCAGCCCATGACCGCCGGTATCCACGGTGTGCACGGAGTGCGGGGTGCGGCGGCCGTGCACCACCAATTGGCCACCGTCCCAGGCGATGTCTTGGTGCAGCTCGGCGAAGAGTGCCTGCGTACCGCCGTTCACCAGGGTGAGCGCCCGCCTGCCGACGTCGGCTTCCAGCACCGCGCGCATCCGGCCCCATTGCGGAGAGATCAGCCGCTCGTGACAGCGGTGAAGCGCCTCCGCAAGCCGAGGCAGGACCGTATCCGGTTCCGGGACGTTCTCGATCGGTGCGCCCAGGACCGCGCTGCACTCCCGCCGGAAGAAGGTTTCGTCCGTGGCCCGGAGCAGGTCCAGCTCCGTCGCGATCGACGGCAGCCGCTCATGCGGCACCGGGAACAGGAATGATGGCATCGGCCCCGAGATGAGAGCCCGTAGAAGTGGCAACTCGGGCTCGCCTGCCAGCAGCGGCCGGGTCCTGCGCAGCCACGGTTGGTGCACGGTGTGCCCGCCCGCGCCGAGCAGGGTTCGCAGGGCCAGAACCGTCTCGCCCAGGGGCGAGACGGCAAATCGAACCTTGGCGACAGACGCCGCGGTGAACCTGAACTCGACTGCCATCCGGCCCCCATCATTTAGCAGGGGCTAAACGGTAGCGGACACGCTTGGCCGCTCCCCAGGCTGTGCCACATGGAGTTCTTCACCTCGTACGACGGAGCCAGACTCGCCTACCACGTCTCCGGGGAAGGCCCGCCGTTGGTCTGCCTGCCGGGGGGACCGCAGGACTCGGCCTACCTGGGCGATCTCGGCTGCCTGCCCGCGCACCGGCAGGTGGTCCGGCTGGACCTTCGTGGCACCGGCGCCTCCGCGATGCCGGATGACCTCGCCCTCTGCCGCTGCGACCGGATGGTCGACGACGTAGAAGCACTCAGGGAGCACCTGGGCCTTGACCGGATGGACCTGCTGGCTCATTCTGGCGGTGCCAACCTGGCCGTGCAGTACGTGAGCCGCTGTCCGGAACGTATCAGCAGGCTCGTATTGGTCACGCCGAGCGTTCGAGCCGTCGGGATCGCGATCACCGCGGACCTGCGGCGCGAGACCGTGCGCCTGCGTCGCAGTGAGCCGTGGTTCCCTGAGGCGTTCGCGGCCCTGGAGGCGATCGCAGCGGGCCAGGCCGACACCGGTACTTGGCAGGCCATCGCCCCGTTCTCCTACGGCCGCTGGGACGAAGCGGCCCGGGCTCATCAGGCGGCCGAGGAGAAGCAGATGAACATGGAGGTCGTGGCCGCTTTCGGCGCCGATGGCGCCTTCACCCCGCACGCCACCCGTGCGGCGATCGCCTGCTTCTCGGCACCCGTCCTCGTGCTCACCGGTGAGGTCGACCCGGGCGCTCCTCCGTCCACGAGTGCCGAGCTTGCTGGACTGTTTCCGAATGCCGATTTCGTTGTGCAACCCGGAACCGGACACTTCCCATGGCTCGACGGCGCGGATCAGTTCCTGACGACCGCCCTGGGTTTCCTGGGCGCAAGCCATGCATGCGGTGGCAATTTGCGCTGAATGCAACCGCGGGACCCATTTGAGAAGAATCGAGGTCGGGGGGCACAAGGCGCGACATGCGATCAGAGAGGTGCCCGCATCATGGAACTCAAGGATGAACTTCCCCTCGACCACAAGTTGGCGCAGGTGTACAGGTGGGGTGCCGCGTTCTGCGGCGGCGTCCTGCTGGTGTTCGGCTGTCTCGGCTTCGCCGACCAGCTGAGTCCTTTCAACACCAGCGGTGGTGAGATCGCAGGCATGAGCACCAACGGGGTTCTGAGCCTCATCTCCGTGGTCGTCGGTCTCGCCCTCATCGCCGGGGGCGTCGTCGGGGGGAACATCGCTTCGACGCTCAACATGATCGTCGGCACCCTGTTTCTGATCAGCGGTTTCGTCCACATCTTTATCCTGGACAAGGGCGCGAACGTGCTTGATTTCGGCATGACCAACGTCATCTTCAGCTTCGTCATGGGGTTGGTCATCCTGACGTTCGGCATGTACGGGCGCGTGTCCAGTCGGCTGCCGCACGACAACCCCTACTGGCGGCGGCGCCATCCGCGAGAGGCGGCGAAAGAGGCAGCCGCGCGCAGGGCACTCCAAGCGGCAGGCACCACGGCGATCGCACCGAGCGTCACTCCCAAGCCCATCGGGACCGGGACCCCGTAGGCACCGTTGCGCGGTCGGCGGGAAAGAGTCGGCAGTGACTTCGGAGCGTCCTGACTGGCCGCTCCGAAGTCGAGGTGTGAGTCGTGCAGGTGGCCGGGTCCGCGTGGGCGTACAGAAGGACGTGGTAACGGGCGCCGGGATCGCTGGGCTCTCTCGCTGCCTGTCGTGAAGCCGTGGTTCTAGCCGGTGCGGTGGTGATGGCCCTGGGGCCGGCTCATTGCCTCGAGCAGTTGCGTTGCTGCCCACGCTGGTCCCCGCTCCCGCACCGCACCGGCCGCCACGATGCCCAGCGGCCGTCGGCGGCCCGACCACAGTGTGCGCAGTGCGTTCGGCACATCGCGCTCGCTCAGCGAGTTGGGGTCCAATACGGCTGCCACTCCCGCCCGTTCAGCATCTGCGGCAACGCTGAACTGGTCACTCGAGAAGGGAAGTACGACGGCAGGAACTCCGGCCCGCAGACACTCGGTGAACGAGTTCGCGCCACCGTGATGCACCATGGCGTCGACCTGCTCGAGGAGCGCCTGCTGCGGCACGGTCGGGAAGACCAGGCATCGTTCGCCGGCCAGGTCTTCCAAAGCGGCGGTGCGTCCCCCTCCGGCCACGATGACGCCCACGTCGTCGAACGACTCGAGAATGCTTCGTGCCACAGCACGCAGCACGTCATCTCGCGCGGACAGAAAGGTACCGAGGGCCACCAGCACCAGGCGTCGCCCGTCACCTCGTAGTTTCGTCACGCGGTCCACCCATCGTGCGGGAAGCGGACGCTGAAGTCCCACCATGTGCCCGGCGAAGAAGTGAGCCGGTCCGTGGGGCCGGGCCGGCAGCCACGGCAGATGCGGATAGGAATAGACCACCGCGTGAGAGGAGGTGAGCGCGAAGGCCCGCCCGGGAGACGGGGAACCTGGTGCGGAACTGCGCGCGACATCCGCGAACGCCGCAGTGAACGCCCGGTCGTTGTCCTTCACCGATGCCTGCAGTGCGGCCAGGTCCTGAGACGTGGGGCGAATGCGGGACGGCCAGCTGTGTGGCATCCCGAAGAACGCGTCGTCGCTGCCCAGCACATAGCTTGGATGCCCCGGACACAAGGTGGCGTAGGGCAGCCGCAGACAGTGCAGGGCGAGGGTGACGGGATAGCTCAGCTGGTCGACGACGTACCAGTCGGCTCGTACCCGGGCGTGCAACGCGCGCATCGCGTCAAGCACTGCCCCTGGATCCGGCAGCATGTCGTCGCGCCGGTGGGCCGCCTGAGTGAGGAGCGCCGATACTGCTCCTCGTCGCGTGGACTCCAAGAAGTCGGCGAGTCGTTGTGCGTCCCGGGAGGACTGTGCGGTGGACTCCGCGACGCCCGTGTTCGCATTGCGTGTCACGACGAGAGTCTCGAAAAGGACCTGGGCCCGATGAGCGAGGTCCTGAAACCCAGGCGCGCAGGCGAAATGGACATCGGCCCCGGTGCGGCGAAGCGCCGCAGCCAGGGAGGCCAACGGCTCCGCATGCGAGCTGAACGGCGGGCTCACCACCACAACGCGCGGCATGCTCTCCCTCTCGCCATAGGCGCGTGCCGCTGGACGCGACGCGATTGCATCTCACCCTTCCTGAAGGCGCACACTCCCGGATGCACCTGGAGCGCGCACACCTCCGGCCCGGGGAGAGCGCGGACAAAGCCCTGGCCACACCAGCCCCCAGGTCAGAAAGAGCGTCACACCAGACCGGAAACAGCAAAAGGCTCAGTTGGTGCATCCATCTCTGGTGGCTCATCCGAACGAGAGACGAGCGAATCAAGCACCACAACCCAGGGACCTCGACACCGCCTGAATGGACACGCGGAGATCACATGATGGCGATCGCGGCCCGCCCAGTCCCACGCTCTTACGGCTATTCCGCCGGTTTCGCCGGCCGTGGGATCGCCGGAAGCCGCTCCGTCCACCTCTGGAACTGCCCATCACGGATGACGACTGCCTGATCGTCAATGCGCTCACCGAATCCAAGGCTGCCTCCGGTCCGGCCTGAACACTCGCGGACCGCGACGATCAACTCTTCCTGCATCCGATGCGCCTGCACCTGCTGAAAACCCCGCGCCAGCCGTTCGTGACAAGGAGTTGCTCGTGGCCCCCCACCTTTCCTCCCGCAGGGATGCCACCGGTCCAGAGCTGGTGGTCGACACCTTCGTCCGGGCTCGGGCCACCGTTGGGAGCCCCCAAACTTTCGACCAGGAGCCGCCAGCGGCCGGCGACAGTGTCCTGCAACGGATGCTCCAGGCCGAGTACGGCCCGGCGTCTCTGGGCGCCTGCGACCAGGTCAGCCCCGCATTCCTGAGCCCCCAAGACCGCGCGGTGGCTGAGCTGCGGCGCGCCCGCAGGAGCGGAACTCCACTCTCGTTGGACACCCTGCTTGCGCACACGCACACAAGCCCCCACGCCACCATTGCGGTGGCCGAGATGTGGCCCGACGCAGTGCGCCGAGTCGGAGCGTCCCACGCCGGGAAACGCCTGGCATCGGCGCTGCTCCGCACCTCTTCACCGCAGGACACAAGGCGCCTGATAGACCTGGCCGTTGCAGCTGACCTGCGTCCGCTCGACACCTCCGAGGCGGTCCGGCTGCTGCAAACCACACGTGACCGCAGTCTGCGGCACACGCTGTGGCGCTACCTGCACCAGGCCAGTCCTTCCGGGAAGGCCACGCTGCCGGCTATCCCCAAGGAATCCGACCCCTACGAGAAGTTCCTGGCGCAGCCGCCGCGGCTCGACCTGCCCGTCCGTCCGGCGAGCGAGGGGCTCTGCGTTGTCCAGAGCATGCTGCTCGGCGGGCTCGAGACGCCCGGCCAAGGCGCAAGCGGCGGCCTTTCGGTACTGCTTGCCGGACTCGGAGACCAACTGGTCCGCCAGACCGGCATCGCGCAGGTGATCACACTGGTCGCTGCTGGACTCGATGACCTTCTGCACGACCCGCGCCTGTCGTACGAGCGAAGCCCTGGCCACCACATCGTGCGGGTGCCGGTCGACGCCCCCACTGTCCCCGCCCAGTACGACATGCGCCTCCACCACAGTGCGCTCACGTGGTGGACCACCCATCTGCTGCGCCAGGTGCCACGAATCGATGCCATGCATCTGCGTTATGCCGATGACGGAACTCTGGCGTTGGCGCAGGCCGCTGAGCGGCTCGGCAGCGATGTGGTGTTCACCGTGACGCCGGATCCGCACCGCCATGTGAGTCAGCGGCATGCGGACACCAGAGCCAGTGATCTTGGGGGCATGCGCGAGCTGAGGTTCGATCTCCATAAGGTTTACCTGGCCGACCGCCTGGTCGCTCGAGCCACACGCGTCGTATCCATCCCCGGCCGGGACAACGCCGAGCAACTCGGCCGCTTCTTTCCGCAGATTCACTCGGTCAATGCCGGGGCCGGTCCCACCCCGGCCCCCGAGGGCATTACGCCCTACCCGGCAAGGAGGCAGGACGCGAAGGCCCGTGCGTCCGTCCTGCAGACCTTGTACGCCGACAGCCGGCGCCCTGATGCGCTCGGAACCGAAGACATGGCCCTGCCGGTCTGGCTGTGTGTGGGGCGCCTGCACCCCTTGAAGCAGCAGTACCAACTGGTGCGCGCCTGGCTGGAGTCCGGCATGTGGCGCGCCTCCACACTCGTCCTGGTCGGAGGATCACAGAGCAGGCCGACGAGTGTCGAGGACGGTGTGAGGCGTGACATCGACGGCCTCCTCGCACACAACCTGACAGCGCGGCGTCGATTGGCGATGCTGCCGGCCAGACCCAACCACTGGGTCAGATGCCTGGAGCGGACGCTTGCTGATCGCGCTCGCGAGATCCCGGTCTGGTACGTATGCCCAAGTCTGAAGGAGGAGTTCGGCATCGCGGTACTGGAGGCGATGGACGCTGGTTTGCCAGTGGCGGCGCCGCGAGCCGGCGGAGCCCCGCACTATATCGACGATGGTGTCAACGGCATTCTGTGGAACACCAGCCATTCATGGGGTCTGGTCCGCGGCATGCGGCGACTCGCTCGTCTTACGGCAGCGGAGCGCGTGATGATGGCCGGCTCGGCCCAGAGGGTTGTCCAAGAGAACTACTCGGTCGAGCGCATGGCCTCCGTGCTTGCGTCCGAGTACCGCATCACTGCGGGGACCCACGACGCAGAGCAGGATTTCTCATGACGGCCCCGGCTGCGACGCGGAGCTGCTGAGCGACTATGCCGACAGGCGTGAGGGAAGGCCGAAGCGGACAGGCAGGCCGGGGGAGTACAAGACGCTGACCGGCTCGCCTGCTGGTGGCCCTAGCCCGCTGTCTCCGACGACCGAAGCGTCCCAGCCGAGAAGGCTGCAACGGAGAAAAGACCACTGCGGGTGGGTGTTGGGGAGGTAGTACGTCCGCCCGAGCACTCTTTCGTGAAGTCCCCAGCGGTTGGTCAGGAACGACTCCAACTGGCTGGCACGCGTGTGTACTTCAGGAACAACGTCAAGCCACACATGGCTCCGGGCCGGACTACGGGAACGGCGTCGCGAGCGGTACAACAGTCTTCGGTCATCCCCGAACCACCGGTGGGAGACCCGTGACCATTGGTAGGCAAGACCGAAGGCGCCGCGGGCCGCGACGACGGACGCCAGCCGGTCGCAGTCGAGAGAACGAAATACCACTCCTCGTCTGCCCGAGGTATCGCGGCTGTAGAGGCGCACATTGACCTCGTTGAAGGTTCCTGCGTGGGGCAGTCGCGGACCGGCTCCGAGCGCAAGATTCTCCATGCGGAAGAAGACCAGACCCACGTAGGCCCGGCCTTGATACAGATCGGGTGCGGCGCCAGGTGGCAGAAGCGCTGCCACTTCGAAAGGGCATACTTCCCAGTGCAGGAACACCACGTCCCGCCAGAACTGGCGGAACAGAGTGTGTTCCAGAGGCCGAGGCGCCAATGGGGTGACCGGCTCGGCCTCTGACGCGTTCACTGGAACCCTTCTTTCCTCGACAGGTCGACGTCATCCGAGCTCCGGACGGGCGTTGGCCGTGGGAGCAGGCGCCGCTACTCGGCCTCCTCGTAGTTCGCGAGTGCAAGCCCCAGGGCGAAGAACGTGGGGGCCCATTCACCGACGAAGATCCCCCAGCGGTCTGCGCGCTCCACGCTTTCGCTCCTGCTGGACGCGACCCATGAGGCCAGTGACAGTCCGATGGACCCGATGGCGGCCAGATAGGCGTGCTCGCTCTTCAGGCCGGCTTCGTGCAGCTTCTTGACGATCACGATTCCTCCATGGATGTGCGGGAGCGGAACTGCTTCGTTCTGCCGTGATCCATGCGCAGGCGCGCACTCACAACACGACATTCGCCGCCAATCCGACATTCGGATGCGAGGCTGTTACTTTTCTCTGCCCGGTATCCAAGGAAGCTCTGAGGTTGCACGCGGCCAATAGCGAGGTGGCGCGGTGGGCACCCCGGTGGTCAGCTCACTGCTCGCCGCTCACGGGCCGCCGAGCACGTGCCTGTTCTGTGCTGTGCTCGGCGGTGGCTGAGGTCACGGCGCCCGTCCCGCCGCTGTAGGGGGAGCGCTTTGCCGGGAGATGGCCGCCAGAGAGCCTCTCGCGCCCAGGCTGCCGTGCGATGGGAGGGACGGGGTGGCAATTTCAGGGACGGTGCGTCAACAGGTCCGCTCGATGCCGGCCTGTCCGGTGGCCTTTCCCTAGGTGGAGCGACTGGGCCGCTCGTGATGCGCAGCGAAACGGGTGGTGTGCGCGGGAAGGCCTGTTCAGCAGGATCAGGAAGCAGGGCCGGGCCGCAGGTCAGAGCCAGGGTTGTCATCGTCGCACGCTCTGCTTTCCGCGTTGTGCCCCTGACGGAGGTGGCTGCACTCTGTGCAGGACCTGTATGGGCCGGTCGACCGGCGTCAGGACACGGAGGATGTGCGCGAGCTGGACGGGCGGTCGGACGATGCGGCTGGAACCACCGGCAAAGTGCCAGGTGTCCAGGACTTTCATAGCGCACTGTCGCAGAAGCTCAAGCCGCTGCATTCCCGGGGTGACGGTCCGAAGGGTGCGTCGGCCTGGGGCATGTCGTCGGAAGGGCTTGCCATGTCCGAGCCCTTCTCCGCGGGCGCCGATGCGCTGTCGGACGCCTTGTCCTTGGAGTCACTGTGGAGCATGCGGTCAGCCCGAGTGGCAGTTACGGCGACGGCTACACGGCGGACTCGAGTCTGTCGGATGCCCTCGAGGAGGGCGGCGAACTGAGGTCTGTCACCGCGCTGACCTGCGGTGCCCCGTACCGGATCCGGCCGTCCCTGCGTCCGCCCACTACGAGTGCGAGGCGACCAGGCGTACTCCTCCCGCGCCAACCGGGCCTACCTGCGAGAGTGGGGAATCCGCTGCACGATTCCGAAGCCCGCAGACCAGGCAGCCAACCGGACGTCGCGGGAAGGCCGATGGGAGGCCTCCTGCGTTCGACCGCGGGGATGACAAGGCCCGGCATGCGGTCGAGTGCGGGATCAACCGGCTCAAGCGCAACCGGGCGGTCGCCACCAGGTTCGACAAACTCGCCGTCCGCTTCGAAGCCACCGTCCTGATCGCCACGATCGGCGTTACGAGCTGATCGGGAGCTCCACCGGGCCTGTGCGGGGCGAGCGGGACGCACCCCGCACCGACCCGCGTGCGCGACGCAAGCGCTGGCCAGCTGACTCCAATCCGCCTGCCTGGCGGCTCCGGATAACTCCTGGGACCGCGTTCGTGGCGGGGCGAGAGGAGAGGAGAGGCGATGCCGATAACGCCGAGGGGCGACGTGCGGAGGGCCGGGCAGCCGGTGGCCCGCGCGGACGAAGGCCGGCGGCGTACCGCCGTGATCGGCAGCGGAGTGGCCGGGCTCACCGCCGCACATGTGCTCGCCCGTGACCATCACGTCACGCTGTACGAGGCCGACGAGCGGCTCGGAGGGCACGCCCACACCCACGACGTGACCTCGCCCGACGGAGCCGCACACCGCGTCGACTCCGGGTTCATCGTGCACAACCGCCGCACCTATCCGAACCTCCTGCGGCTGTTCTCCGAGCTCGGCGTCGCCACACAGGAGTCGGAGATGAGCATGTCCGTGCGGTGCGAGGGATGCGGGCTGGAGTACGCCGGTGCCCGCGGCCCCGCCGGACTCCTCGCCCGCCCCCGCAGCGCCTTTCACCCGCGCTACCTGCGGCTGCTCGCCCAGGTGCCCGTCTTCCACCGGGCCGCGCGGCGCCTGCTCGCCCAAGAGGCCGGAACGGCCCTCACCCTGGGAGAGTTCCTGGACCGCGAGGGCTTCTCCTCCTACTTCCGCACGCACTTCATGACCCCACTCGTGTCGGCCGTGTGGTCCTGCGACGCCGCCACCGCGCAGCGCTACCCGGCCATCTACCTGTTCCGGTTCCTGCACCATCACGGGATGCTCTCGGTCGCCGGCTCGCCGACCTGGCGCACCGTCACCGGCGGCTCCCGCAGCTACGTCGACCAGGTGGCCCGGCGCCTGCACGCGGTGCACCTGGCGACGCCGGTCCGCGCCGTGCAACGGCACCCGGACGGCGTCACCCTCACCACCGCCGACGGCACCCCCCGCTCGTACGACTCCGTGGTCGTCGCCACCCACCCGGACCAGGCGCTGAGACTGCTGGCCGACGCCACCCCGCGGGAGAAGGAGGTCCTCGGCGCGTTCCGGTACTCGCGCAACACCACGCTCCTGCACACAGACACCGGTCTGCTGCCGCGGGCCCGGGGCGCCCGGGCCTCCTGGAACTACCTGATGCCGTCCTGCGCGGCGGACACCGGCCAGGTTCGGGTCAGTTACGACATGAACCGGCTCCAGCGCCTGGACGCGCCCGAGACGTACGTGGTCACGCTCGGCGGCGAGGACCGCGTCGACGCGGCCCGGGTCCTGGCCCGCATGGTCTACGAACACCCGGTCTACACACCGGAGTCGGTGGCCGCCCAACAGCGGCTGCCCGAACTGCGCACCCGTGTCACCGCGTTCGCCGGGGCCTATCACGGCTGGGGTTTCCACGAGGACGGCTGCCGTTCCGGGGTGGAGGCCGCCGCGGCCCTCGGGGTGACATGGTGAGCGGCGCGTCGGCCCTGTACGGCGTCGAGGTCGTGCACATACGCACCGCCCCGCAGCGGTACGCGCTGCGCCACCGAACCTACATGTGGCTCATCGACCCCGACCACCCTCCCCGACTGCCCGTGCTCCTGCGGCCGTTGGCACGCTTCGACCCGCGCGACCACTTCAGTGGCCGAGGGCCGTCCCTGCGCGCCGGCCTCGACGCCTTCCTGACCGGGCAGGGAGTCGACCTCCAGGGTGGCCCGGTGCTGATGCTCACCCACGCACGCGTCCTCGGGTACGTGTTCAACCCGCTCACCCTCTACGGTGCCACGACCCCGACGGCACCCCGCGCTGTGTCGTCGCCGAGGTCCACAACACCTACGGCGAACGCCACTGCTACCTGCTGCGACCCGACGACTCGGGAACGGCGGTCACCGCGAAGGAGTTCTACGTCTCGCCGTTCTTCCCCGTGGACGGCCGCTACCGCATGCGGCTGCCCGCCCCCGGCGACCGGGTCGACTTCACCATGCACCTGGAGCGCGCCGACGGCCGCCCCTTCACCGCGACCGTGCGCGGCACCAGACGGCACCTGCGCACACGCACCCTGCTGTCCATGGCCCTGCGCCGGCCCTGGTCGACGCTCGCCGTGTCCGCGGCCATCCGCCTGCACGGCATCCGGCTGTACCTGCGGGGACTGCCCGTCCAGCCCCGCCCCGCCCACCCCGATCACAGCACCCCGGAGAACGCCCGATGACAACCGGCGGGGCCCACTGCGCGACCGCGCGCCCGGCCGCCCCAGCACCTGCCCCCGCGGACCCGGTCCGCTGGCCCGACGTCGCGGCCCCGCCGGCCGCGTCCCGGCCCCGTACCGCCATAGCCGCCGCCGTCGTCCGGCATGCCCTGCGGCGGTTGCCACTGCGCGTGCGCTTCGCCGACAAAGCCGTGCTGGGCCAGGGCGGGCCGGCCCTGGACATCCACCGCCCGACCGCGTTCCACGGCCGCATCGGCAGGCACGGACTGATCGGGTTCGGCGAGTCGTACATGGCGGGGGAGTGGGACGCCCCCGACCTGGTGGCCGCCCTCACCGTGCTCGCCGCGCACGCCCCGGAGCTGGTCCCCGCACCCCTGCAGCGGCTGCGCGGGCTGTGGGCGCTGCGGCAGCCGTCGGCACGGCGCAACACCCCGGTCGGCTCCCGGGCCAACATCAGCCACCACTACGACCTGTCCAACGACCTGTTCGCACTCTTCCTGGACGAGACACTCAGCTACTCCTCGGCCGTCTTCCGGATCCTTCCCGCCCAGTGGGGTCTGCTCGCCGACGCCCAGCGCCGCAAGATCGACCGTCTTCTCGATCTCGCCGGCGTGGGGGAGGGCAGCCGGGTCCTGGAGATCGGCACCGGGTGGGGCGAACTCGCCCTGCGTGCCGCCGCCCGCGGCGCCCAGGTCACCTCGCTCACCCTCTCCCGCGAACAGCGCGACCTCGCGCGCGAGCGCATCGCGGCGGCCGGACTGTCCGGCCGGGTCGAGGTGGAGCTGTGCGACTACCGCGAAGCCCGCGGTACCTACGACGCCGTGGTCAGCGTCGAGATGATCGAGGCCGTCGGCGCCGAGTTCTGGCCCGTGTACTTCCGGACGCTCGACGAGCGCCTGGCGCCGGGCGGCCGGGCCGTGCTGCAGGCCATCACCATGCCGCACGACCGCATGCTGGCCAGCCGTTCCACCTACACCTGGATCCAGAAGTACATCTTCCCCGGCGGACTGCTGCCCTCCGTCGACGCGGTCGCCGAGACCGTACGCGATCACACCCGCCTCACCGTCGCCCGACGCGACGGCTACGGCGCCCACTACGCCGAGACGCTGCGCCTGTGGCGCGAACGGTTCACCGAGCGCGCGGACGAGGTCGGCGTACTGGGCTTCGACGAGACCTTCCGCCGCATGTGGACGTTCTATCTCGCCTACTCCGAAGCGGGGTTCCGCTCCGGATACCTCGATGTCCAGCAGTACCTGCTCACCAAGGAGGACACCGTCCGATGACCACCCCCCGTCCCGCCCGGGCCGGCGCCGCGCACCGCCTCGCCGCACTGGCCGAGACCGCCCTCGGCGGACCGCTCCCGGTCCGCCTGCGCACCTGGGACGGCGCCGAGGCGGGGCCACCCGACGGCCCCGTGGTCGTCGTGCGGTCCCGCCGCGCCCTGCGCCGACTGCTGTGGCAGCCCGGCGAGTTGGGTCTCGCCCAGGCCTACGTCACCGCGGAGCTCGACGTGGAGGGCGATCTCGCCGCCGGGCTGCGGGCCATGTGGTCGGCGGCCCGGGAGCGCAGCCTCCACCCGCCCCGCCTCACCCTCGCCGACCGGGCCCGCGCGGCCGGCACCGCCGCCCGGCTGGGCGTCGCGGGCCCGCCGGTGCCCCCACCGGCCTCCCAGGCCCGGCTGCGCGGAGCGCTGCACACCAAGTCCCGCGACCGGGCCGCCATCAGCCACCACTACGACCTGTCCAACGCCTTCTACCGGCTGCTCCTCGACGAGACGATGGCCTACTCGTGCGGCTACTGGGCCAGTGACGAAGCGGAGTTCACCGCAGCCGACGCGCAGCGCGCCAAGCTGGAACTGATCTGCCGCAAGCTCGCTCTGGTGCCCGGAGCCCGGCTGCTCGACATCGGCTGCGGCTGGGGCTCGCTCACGCTGCACGCGGCCGAACGCCACAAGGTACAGGTCACCGCGGTGACCCTGGCCCGGGAACAGGCGGCCCACGTGCGCGAGCAGGTGCGCGAGCGGGGCCTGAGCGACCGCGTCGAGGTGGTGTGCCAGGACTACCGGGACATCGCGGGCGGCGGCTACGACGCGGTGGCCACCGTCGAGATGGGTGAGCACGTGGGCGACAGCGAGTATCCGGCGTTCGCCCGCACGCTGCACCGCATGGTCCGGCCCATGGGACGCGTCCTGGTCCAGCAGATGTCCCGCGGGGCGACGGCTCCGGGCGGCGGCGCCTTCATCGAGGCGTACATCGCCCCCGACATGCACATGCGGCCGGTGGGCGCGACCGTCGGTCTGCTGGAAGGGGCGGGACTGGAGGTCAGGTCGGTGGAGTCGATGCGTGAGCACTACGTGCGTACGGTCGCCGCCTGGCACCGCACGCTGGAGGAACGCTGGGCCGACGTCGTGCGTCTGGTCGGCGAGGAGACGGCACGTGTGTGGCGGCTGTACCTGGTCGGTGGAGCCCTCGCGTTCGAGGAGGGGCGCATGGGCGTCGACCAGATCCTCGCCGTGCACCCGTCGGCCGCCGGGCACAGCGGTGCGGGGGCGACGCCGAAGGACTGGTACATCGGGCTGGACCGGCTGTGAGCGGCTTCCCCTGGGGTGACTTCGCCGTCGGTCTGGCCTGGTCGGCGGGCGCCGCGTTCGGCGTCATGCTCGTCACCTTCGCCGTGGCCGTGCGCAAGGGCGTGCACCGCATCGTCGACGTCGCGTGGGGGCTCGGGTTCACCGTGGTCGTCGTGGTGAGCTTCGTGGCGTCCACCGGTGCCGGCGACCCGGGACGGCGCACCCTGGTGACCGTCCTGACGGCCGTGTGGGGGCTGCGCCTCGCCGGGCACATCGCCCGGCGTGGACGCGGGCACGGCGAGGACCCGCGCTACGAGAAGCTGCTCGCCAGGGCCCCCGGGAACCGGAACGTGTACGCCCTGCGCATGGTCTACGTGCTCCAAGGAGCGTTGGTGTGGATCGTGTCGCTGCCCGTCCAGGCGGCCCAGTACGTGCCTGGCCCGATGACCGGCGTCGCCTGGGCGGGTACGGCCCTGTGGGCGGTCGGCGTGTTCTTCGAGGCGGTGGGGGACGACCAGCTCGCCCGGTTCAAGAAGGACCCGGCGAACAAGGGCCGGATCATGGACCGAGGGCTGTGGCGCTACACCAGGCACCCCAACTACTTCGGGGACTTCTGTGTGTGGTGGGGCCTGTTCCTGATCGCCTGCGACGCGCCCGCCGCGGCAGCCGCGGGTGCCGTCTCGCCGCTGCTGATGAGCCTGCTGCTGACGCGGGGCAGCGGTAAGCGTCTGCTGGAGCGGCACATGGCCCGGCGTCCCGGCTACGCCGAGTACGCGGCCCGTACCAGCGGCTTCTTTCCGCTGCCGCCCCGCCGTTGACGAGGGCGGGGCTCCGCCCGGCGGCGGGGCCCCGGCCGGCGGCCGCGATCCGGCTCAGGCGGGAAGACGCATCAGCGCCACCGGCTCCGAGGTCGGGTGGTCGGAGCCGCCGGCGGGCTCCACGGTCACGCCCATGCCCGAGGCCCCGTCGACGTCGCCGCTCAGCAGCACGGCCTGGTCACTGCGCCCGGCATCCATGAGTCCCGCGTCCCGCATGGTTCCGCCGTCGTCGAACCACAGTTGGTAGACCTTTCCGCGCGGCGGACGTGCCATGCGGGAGACGACGAACACGGCCCTGTCCCGGCTCTTGGAGACGACGACGGTGCCGGAGGCGCCGTCGGCCAGCTTCGCCGGACCGGTCCTGGCGTCCGGCGCGGCGAGCACGGCGGCGATCTCGTCGGCCCCCTGTTCCGCCCGCCGGGCCTGCTCGGCGGCGTCGTCGGCCCGCTGGTGCTGCCACACCGTGGTCCCGCCGAGTGCCGCGGCCGCCGCGAGGCAGGCGGCGAGCGCCCAGCGTGACATCAGCCGCCCGCGGGCCGCCGCCGTGCGAGCGGCCCGCGGCAGGACGGCCTCGTGGGGCGGCTCCTGACGGATCGTCGTGATCCGGCGCAGCACCTGGTCGCGCAGCGCGGCCCGTGGAACGACGGTGGCGGCCAGGCCCAGGCGGGCAGCGGTCGCGGTGAGTTCGGCCGTTTCCTGGGCGCACGCGTCGCAGTCGGCCAGGTGCCGCTCGAAGGCGGAGCGTTCCTCGTCCGGCAAAGCGTGCAGTGCGTAGGCGCCCGTCAGGGTGTGCAGGTCGGCGGTGGTCACGCGGTCACCCCCAGGCAGTCGCGCAGCCGGATGAGACCGTCGCGCAGCCGCGTCTTGACCGTGCCCAGCGGCAGAGCCAGGGATTCCGCCACCTGACGGTAGGTCAGCCCGCGGTAGTAGGCGAGCGTGACGGCCTGGCGCTGGATCTCGGTCAGCGTGCGCAGACAGCGCCGCACCTGCTCCCGCTCCAGACGGGCCTCCACCTGCTCGGTCACCTCGTCGAAGTCGGGCGTACGGTCGAGGAGAGCGGCCTTGTGGTCGCGGGCCGCGGCAGCCTCGGCCGAGCGCACCCGGTCGATCGCGCGCCGGTGCGCCAGGGTGAGGATCCAGTTGATCGCCGTTCCCCGGTCGGAGCGGTAGCGCGGTGCCGTCCGCCACACCTCCACGAGGGTCTCCTGCGCCACCTCCTCGGACTGCGCCAGGTCACGCAGGACCGCGCGCACCGTGCCGAGGACCGGGCCCGCCACTCTGTCGTACACGGAGGCGAACGCGTCCTCGTCGCCCAGGGCGACACGGCTCACGAGCTCCTCCAGATCCGGCTCGGCGGATGGATGTCTGCCGATGTGTACGGCTTCTTTCACGGGGCCCCTCCGTGGTCGGGTGTGTCCAGCCGTAATCCGGACCCCGAGCGCCCATGGATTGGTCCAGGCGGCCAAACCTTTCGGCACCCGGTGACGAATGATCGGTAGCGGGTGTCCGGCGGTGACACCGGGGTGGAGCGAGGAGGACCGATGACCGGGCATGAGCAGAGGGCGCGCGTGGGCGGGAGCGGGGCGGACGGAGCGCTGATCCTGCGCCGTACTCCGCCCGAAGCGCGTGCCGCGGTGCTGTTCCTGCACGGCGGTCGCGCCGACGGCCGCTCCCCGTCGCGGCCCTGGCACCTTGCCGCACTGCGGATGAAGCCCTTCGTCCGGGCCGTCGCCGCGGCGCTGCCGGACGATGATGTCCTGCTGGCGACGGTGCGCTACCGCGTGCGCGGCTGGAACGGGGACGCCGCCGACGCGCTGCACGATGCCCGGCGGGCGCTCGACGGACTGGCTTGGATCGCCGGGGATGTGCCGGTGGTGCTCGTGGGGCATTCGATGGGGGGCCGGGCGGCGCTCCGTGCCGCGGCCGCGCCGCAGGTGCGGGCGGTGCTGGCCCTGGCGCCTTGGTGCCCGGAGGGGGAACCGGTTGCGCACCTGGCCGGCAAGGATGTCGTCGTGCTCCACGGCGATGACGACCGCGTCACCGACGCACAGGCATCCGTGGCGTTCGTGCGGCGGGCCCGGGATGCCGGAGCGCAGGCGGACGTGTCCCTTGTGCCCGGCGGTGACCACGCGATGCTGCGGGACAGCGCGCGCTGGCACCGTACCGCTGCCTCGACCGTGGCGGGCTTGCTGCGGCGATGAGCCGCCTCACCCCGTCACGTCACTGATGCTCCCGTGCCCCGGAGCGGGTCGCCGAGTTCGCCGATGCCTGAGGCCGCAAGTACCCGGCGATCGTGAAGCTGTGGGAGAACGCTTGGGAGGAGTTCACCCCGTTCCTGCGGTTCGACACCGGGATCCGCCGCATCGTGTGCACGATGAACGCGATCGAGCCGGTGACTGCCCGCATCCGCCGGGCGGTCAAGGCCCGCGGGCACTTCCCCAACGAGCAGGCAGCGTTGGGCCGTACCCGCCTCATCAACGGCGCGGACAGGATGTGCACTCTCACGGCTGCTCCCCCGGAGTAGTCGACCTGGCCGCTGAAGCGGCGGGTATCACCGCTTTCCTGCGGCGGTCATTGCCTGACCTGATCGGGCGGTGTCGTGTGGGTCCGTGTGCCCTCCGGTAATCCGGCGGCCTGTGCCCCGCGGCTTGGTCTTCGCACAAGCCGTCACTCTTTCGCCGCGCACGCTGCCTTCCAGACCGTGGAATACCGGCAGCCCGGCGGCGCTGTCACCAGGGACCGCGCTGCTTTGCCTGCTACTGCTGCCGCATGCCCCTTCATCCCTCGATGGCGTGAACGACCAATCCAAGCGCTGCGCAAGGACGGATTCCCGGACATGGACGACGACTCGACTCCCACGCCGCTGCGCGGCATCAAACGCTTCTCTTTGGGCGCGCTGAGCGGCCTGCTCGCCGGATACGCGGCGATCGCGGTCGCCGAGCTGGTCTCCGCGGCGGTGCGGCCCGAATCTGGTCCGGTCATCGCGGTGGGCGGGGCGGCGATCGACCGCACCCCTCCGGCGGTCAAGGACTGGGCGATCCGGCAGTTCGGCACGAACGACAAGCTGGTGCTGCAACTGGGCATTCTGGCCGTGCTGACCGTGCTCGCCCTGGTGCTCGGGGCGCTCGCCGCGCGATGGCGACTGATCGGCTCACTGGGTGTCCTCGCGTTCGGCGTCGTCGGTGCCCTGGCCGCGACCAGCAGGCCCGATTCCACCAGCGTCACGGACGCGCTGCCCTCCGCCGTCGGCGCCATCGTCGGCGCCTGCCTGCTCTACTACTTGATCGGGCGCCTTGGACGCGCCGGGGACGTCACCGGCCAGACCTCTGCCTCTCGAGGCTCGGTCCCGGATGACGGCGCGGCGCCGGCACTGGATGACACAGCCCCCGTACATGACGCCGACGGCTCAGGTGGGTCGGGGTGGGACCGGCGCGGGTTCATCCTGGCCGCGACCGCGGCGGCAGCGGCCTCCACCGGTGCTGGGCTCGCGGGCCGGGCACTGAACGGCTCGCAGGGCCAGAACGCCGTCGCCTCCCGGAAGGACGTGGTGATTCCCGCCCCGGCGTCGAAGGCGGCCCCGGTGCCGCGCGGGGCCGCCCTGCGGATCAAGGGCATCAGCCCGTTTGTGACGCCCAACGGTGACTTCTACCGCGTCGACACCGCCCTGGTTGTCCCCAAGGTCGACGCCACCAGCTGGAAGCTGCGTATCCACGGCAAGGGCGTCGAGCGCGAACTGACCGTCTCCTTCGACGACCTGCTGAAGATGCCGCTCATCGAACGCAACATCACCCTGACCTGCGTCTCCAACGAGGTCGGCGGCCCCTACGTCGGCAACGCTCGCTGGATCGGCGTCCGCTTGACCGACCTGCTCAAGCAGTGCGGGGTGAAGCCGCCGTCGAAGGGCGGGCCCGCCGACCAACTGGTGGCGCGGTCGGTGGACGGGATGACCATCGGCAGCCCTGTCGAGGACGTGATGGACGGCCGCGACGCGATGCTCGCCCTCGGCATGAACGGCCAGCCGCTGCCGTTCGAGCACGGCTTCCCGGTACGCATGGTCGTCCCGGGACTGTACGGCTACGTGTCGGCCTGCAAGTGGATCCAGGACATCGAGCTGACCACGTTCGACGCCTACGACTCGTACTGGGTCAAACGGGACTGGGCGCAGAAGGCGCCGATCAAGACCGAGTCGCGCATCGACGCGCCCAAGCCGTTCGCCCGCCCGAAGGCCGGCACGGTCATGGTCGCCGGTGTCGCCTGGGCGCAGCACCGCGGCATCGACAAGGTCGAGATCCGGGTCGACGACGGGCCCTGGGAAGAAGCACGGCTCGCCGCTGAGGACACCCGGGACACCTGGCGGCAGTGGTCCTACCCCTGGGACGCCACCAAGGGCGGCCACACTCTGACCGTGCGGGCCACGGACCGGACGGGCGAGACCCAGACCGAGAAGCGCACTCCGACCATCCCCGACGGCGCCTCCGGATGGCACTCCGTCGTCGTCACCGTCGACTGACTCCTGGCCGAAGCGCACTTCGGGCCCCTGATTCGAGTGGAGGGGCAACGTTGTGCGTTACTGGTGTCTTTGACCTGCTCAGCCGCAGCCCAGCGGTGTTCGGAAGGCGGCACATGACACACCCCAGGCCGGTCGGGCCCGGTCCAGCCCGTGGACTTGATCTGCAGGATCAGCTTGCCCTCGTCGCGCAGGGGGATCGCGAGGCGTTCTCCGTCATCTATGAGGCGGTGGCCGCGCCCGTGTTCGGCGTCGTGTGCAAGCTGCTGCGCGATCATGCCCAGTCCGAGGAAGTCGCTCAGGAAGTGCTCGTCGAGGTCTGGCGTACCGCGGCGCGCTACCGCGCGGATCAGGGCACTGTCCTGAACTGGGTGCTCACCTTGGCGCACCGGCGCACCGGCGCACCGTGGACCGGATCCGTTCGGTGGAGGCGGCTGCCGCGCGCGACCACCGGGTCGCGCTGCTCGATCAGGTCCCGGAGTTCGACGAGGTGAGTGAACAGGTGGAGGGGCAGTTGGAGCGGAAACAGCTGCGCCGCTGCCTGCGTTCTCTCAGTGAGATCCAGCGTCAGTCGGTGACGCTGGCGTACTACCAGGGCCTTACCTACAAGGAGGTCGCGGAGGCGCTGTCCACGCCGTTGGGCACGATCAAGACGCGACTGCGTGACGGGCTCATCCGGCTACGCGACTGCTTGGGGGTGACCGCATGACCGCCCAGGCGGACCTGCACACGCTGACGGGCGCCTACGCACTGGATGCCCTGGAAGAAGACGAGCGCGTCGCGTTCGAACAACACCTCGCCAAGTGCGAGGACTGCGCCCAGGAAGTATGTGAGCTGACGGCGACCGCCGGACGGCTGGCGCTCGCGGCCACAATGCCGCCACCGCCTCGCCTCAAGGCTCAGGTATTGGAGCAGATCGCTGGTGTGCGGCAGCAGGAGCGTCCTCATTCCGGGGTGACGGCCTTGTCGCGCACAGCACGTCGCGGGCACGCCATGCGTTGGGCGCTCGCCGCCTGTGTCGCCGCTGCTGCCGCGCTCGGCGGCACGACGCTGTGGCAGCACCAGCAGGCCGACGAAGCCCGTCAACAGGCCCAGGTCGCGCAGCGGCAGGCCGACCAGATCACCGAGGTGCTCTCCGCTCCGGACGCCAAGGTGACCTCGAGCCTGATGAACCCCTCCCGGACGAACCAGAGCGTCCTGATGGCGGGCGCCGTCGGCAAGGCGTCCGGCGTGGGTGTCACCCTCGAACCGGACGGCGGCTCCAAGCAGCCCACCACCCAGCCGGTGGCCCTGCTGCAGCTGCCCGCCTGATCGATTCGGACCTTCCCGGGCCATGGTCAAGGGGTGCACCTTCGGTGCACCCCTTGACTCCCCTTTTCCCTCCGACTGCGCGCCGTTCGGTCGTACAGTCAGCTCTTGGGCATCAGGACACTGTCGATGATGTGGACAGTGGCGTTCGAGGTCTGCACATCGCCACAGACAATGTTCGCGCTGTCGTTGACCTTGAACTTCTCGCCGGAGCCCGAGGTCGTCAGCTTGCTGCCCTCCAGCGTCTTGAAGCTGCCGTCGGCCAGCTTGTCCTGCGTGACCTTCTCACCCACCACGTGGTACGTGAGGATCTTGGTCAGCTGCGCCTTGTCGTTGAGGACCTTGTCCAGGTCCGCCTTCGGGATCTTCGCGAACGCCTCGTTCGTCGGCGCGAAGACCGTGATGTCCTTGGCGTTGTTCAGGGTGTCGACGAGACCGGCCTTCTTCACCGCCGTGACCAGCGTCGACAGGTCGGGGTTGTGCGAGGCTGCCGTGGCCACCGGGTCCTTGGCCATGCCGTCGAAGGAACCCGCGCCGTCCTTGGGGACGGAGGAGCAGGCGGGGCCGAACGGGCCCGTCATGTCGTCGGCCGAGGCGGCCGGGGCCAGCGCCGCCAGCGAGAACGGGAGCGCGAGCGCCGCCGTTCCGACCAGGATCCGGGTGCTTACGCGATGAGCAGTCATGATCAACACTCCTTTGCGGCGGGCTGCGGACCCGCCGGGCCCCCGAGCGGCCCGGGGCCGGTGAGAGCGCGGGCTACCGGGGGTCGGCGCGTCATTCGCGCCCTCACACCAGTAATTCGACGCCACACGGGATCCGGATTGCCTCGTTCTGAGAATTTCGTCACTTTCGGCAATCCGCGGCGGATACTGGTGCCGGATTACCGGTGGAGGGCACACCCAGTGGTGCGGCGCCATTCGCAGCGGGATCCGCGGGCGCACGGGACAGGAGGGGCGCTTCAAGGAGGAGCCGGCCATGAACCACTCGAAGATCCTCACCCGGGCCTGCGCCGCGGTCCTGACAGGGGCCTTCGCCCTGACCGGCCTCGCCGCCGGCGGCAGCGCCCACGCCTCCGGCTGGGATCCGGACGACTGGGGGCCCGGCGGCTCCTGGTCTGAGACCTTGACCTGGTCGGGGTCCTGGACGGAGTCCGCGGCCGAGACCTGGACCTGGTCCGGGAACGGGCATGACGACCATGCCGCTCCGGCCGTCGTGACGGCACGGACCGAGGTCTACGTCCGTGACGCGCCGACCGTGCACGCGAGGGCCACCGCCACGCTGCCCGCGGGCTCCCACGTCCGGCTGTTCTGCCAGACCGACGGCGGCCACGCGGACGGAACGGTCTGGTACTTCGACAACGACGCCCACGGCTGGATCAGCGCCGCCCATGTCCGGCCCACCGGCTGGCAGCCGCCCAGCTGCTGACAGCTGCCCTTATCCGCCAGGAGGGGCAAGGAGGTTCTCGCAGTGACCACACTGCACGCCGGCTCCCACGCCCGACCGCGGGTGACACTCGACGATCACCTGCCGGTCGACCACCGCCTGAGCCGGGTCTACCGGTTCAGCGCCGGGATCATGGGCGTGTTCCTGCTGGCGTTCGGCGTCCTGGGCCTCATCCGCCGTATCGGCTTCTTCGACACCGGCGCCAACACCGTCCTCGGCCTCAACACCAACGGGGCCCTGAGCGTCCTGTCCTTGCTGGTCGGCGGCGTCCTTCTGGCGGCCGCCGTCCGTGGCGGGAACACCGCGTCCACCGTGAACATGGTGCTCGGCATCGGCTTCCTGCTGGCCGGCTTCGCGTTCCTGTTCGCGCTGGACAGCCGCCTCAACTTTCTCAACTTCCGGATGCAGAACGTGTTGTTCAGCTTCGCCGCCGGACTGCTGCTGATGACCGGCGGCATGTACGGAAGAGTCAGCGGAGGGCTCCCTCACGACAACCCGTACTGGCGCTCCCGGCACCCAGGCTGACCAGGGCGGACGAGGACTCTCCTCCCCTTGGGTTTCACTCGTTCGAGGAACCGACCAATCCGCGGCGGCGACCGCACCGGATTCCCCGCGATGGAGGCGGATGGCCTCCACAGTTCCGATCGTTGAGGGATTTTCATGCAGACTCGCCTTCGTCGTGCCGCCGTCGTCGTCGCCGCCGCGGCCATGCTGCCGCTGGCCCTGACCGCGTGCTCCGACAGCGACTCCAAGGACAAGGCCTCCGACAGCGCCTCATCCGCGTCGAAGGGGTCGGGCATGGCCAGCCCCTCCGACGACATGAGCACCGCCGACGAGCCGTTCGGCCCGGCCTGCTCCTCCGTGCCCAAGGACGGCGCGGGCTCCTTCGACGGCATGGCCAAGGACCCCGTCGCCACCGCCGCCTCCAACAACCCGGCCCTGTCCACCCTGGTCACCGCGGTGAAGAAGGCCGGCCTCGTCGACACCCTGAACAACGCCAAGGACATCACGGTCTTCGCGCCCACCAACGACGCCTTTGCCAAGATCCCGAAGGCCGACCTGGACAAGGTCCTGAACGACAAGGCCCAGCTCACCAAGATCCTGACCTACCACGTCGTGGGCCAGAAGCTGGCGCCCAAGGACCTGGAGAACGGCTCCTTCGACACCCTGGAGAAGTCGAGGCTCACCACCTCCGGCTCCGGCGAGAACTACAAGGTCAACGACAGCGCCAACGTCGTCTGCGGCAACGTCAAGACCGCCAACGCCAACGTCTACATCATCGACACGGTCCTCATGCCGAAGAGCTGACACGACCGCGCAGGCCGGCCGGCGGGACGGCCTGCGCCGAACGGCCTCCGCACACAGGCCCGCCCCAGGTGATTCCTTGGGTATCCGGGGTGCACACGGGCCTGCGGAGTCGGGCCGGGGAGGTTGCGGTGCCTTCCCGGCGGTCGTGTCCAGCGGGCGGGAGGGATGGGGTCGCGACAGCAAACCCACCCCTCCTGCCCGCTCCTGGCGTTCTGCCAGCCATAACGTCTGGCCCCTCGGAGCCGACCTCAATGAGCGCAGGCGCCGAACTCCTCGTGCCGCGCCCGGGCTTCGTACAGATCCCTGGCGCTGACGTCTCGTCGAGCGAGGGTGGTGCGCCGGGCTTCCGCGCGAGCCTGCTCCATGAGCCGCCTGAACTCTTCCTGCGGCATCGCACTCGCCTCACCAGGACTGCATGTCTGTCACTGGTATTACGTCGCCACACGCGGGAGCAATGCTCAGGACCTGTGGATCAGCCTGGGAGGAGGTACCTTCCCGGCTGAGATCTATGGGGCACCGAGCAAGGCCGACGTTGCAGCGCCGGCCGGGAAGGCACGTGCGTGCTCAGCGTAGTGAACAACGACGGCACCACGGTCAACGTCTCCTCTTTGATCGACGAGATCGTCCGGGAAGGTGCGAGGCGGATGCTGGCCGGCGCGCCGGAGTCTGAAGTCAACTTCTACATAGCTGAGTTGGCGCACGAGAAGGACGAGCGGGGGCGCTGGCTCGTGGTCCGCAACGGTCACCACCAGCCGCGGAAGGTATCCATGGCCGCGGGAGCCGTCGAGGTGCGGGCCCCGCGCGTCAACGACAAGCCCATCGATGAGGCAACAGGTGAGCGCAAGCGGTTTTCCTCGGCGATTCTTCCGCCCTGGTGCCGTAAGTCTCCGAAGATCAGCGAGGTGCTGCCTCTGCTCTACCTGCACGGCCTGTCATCAGGCGACTTCGTGCCCGCTCTTGAGCACTTCCTCGGCAGCTCGGTGGGCCTGTCACCGGCGACGGTCACTCGACTCACTCAGCAGTGGCAGGCCGATCACTAGGCGTTCGGCGAGCGTGATCTGTCCGGCAGTGACTACGTCTACGTGTGGGCCGACGGCATCCACCTGCGCATACGCCTGCGGGAGGCGAAGTCGTGCGTGCTCGTGTTGATGGGTGTGCGCATGGACGGCACCAAGGAGTTGACCGCCATGAGCGACGGCTACCGGGAATCGGCCGACTCCTGGGCCGACCTGCTGCGCGACTGCCAGCGGCGCGGGATGCACGCCCCCGTCCTTGCGGGCTCTGACCGAGGTCTTCCCCGAGACCCGCCACCAGAGGTGCTGGGTTCACAAGATCGCCAACGTCGCGAACGCCCTGCCGAAGTCCCTGCCTGGAGCAAAGGACGCTCTGCGGGAGAAATACAACGCCGAGGACCGCGACCACGCGCTCAAGGCCGTCGCGGCGTTCGAGAAGACCTACGGGGTTAAGTTCCCCAAAGCTGTCAAGAAGATCACCGACGACACGGACGAACTGCTCGCGTTCTACGACTTCCCTGCCGAGCACTGGATCCACCTGCGCACCACCAACCCCATCGAGTCCACCTTCGCGACGGTCCGGCTCCGCACGAAGGTCACGAAGGGCGCCGGCAGCGCGGCCGCCGACTTGGCGATGGTCGTCAAACTGGTGGATTCCGCCCTGCAGCGGAGGCGAGCCGTGAACGCGCCCCACCTCGTCGCACTGGTCCGTGCCGGGGCCTGCTTCGAACGGGGCATCCTCGTGGAGCGATCCGCGGCCCGCGCGGCCTGAACACTACCGACGGCCGCCGGCCGGAAAACCGGTGGCAGACCCGCCAGCCCATGGTGAAGATCGCGACATGCCCAACTTCCTGGAGACCGACCGGCTCGCCCTGCGCGCCTTCACAGCGGCCGACACCGACCATCTGCTCGACCTGGACAACGACCCCGAGGTCATGCGCTTCATCAACGGAGGCCGTCCTACCAGCCGTGAGGCAATCGAGACGCGAGTCCTGCCGCGACTTCTGCACGACTACCCGTGCTGGGAGAGTCGCGGTTACTGGGCTGTGCAGGAGAAGACCACCGGCACTTTCCTGGGCTGGTTCGAGTTCCGCCCACTGGACGAGTACAGCTCCGCCCTGGTCGAACTCGGCTACCGGTTGAACCAGGCGGCATGGGGGCACGGCTACGCCACCGAGGGGTCCCGGGCCCTAATCCATCAGGGGTTCACCGACATGGAGGTCGAGCGGGTCACGGCGAACACGATGGCCGTCAACACCCGTTCCCGCCGTGTCATGGAGAAGTCGGGGCTCTCCTTCGTCCGGAACTTCAGCGGGGACTGGCCGGAGGCGATCGAGGGGTCCGAGCACGGTGAAGTCGAGTACGAACTCACCCGGACAGAGTGGGAACAGCGTTAGATGTCGACGACCCAATCCACAACTCTTGAAAACTTCTCCTACACGCGCGCCGGACGGGTGCCGATGGCAGCCCGGTGCGGCCTGTCTGTGCCCCGGACGTCAGAGAGCCTTGCGCATCCTCGTCTACGGGCGTCACCAAATGCGCTGCTCCAGGAGGTGAGGGCTATTTCGGCATACCGCCCTGATCGCTGTGGCTCATACCGCCGCCGTCGCCCCGCTGGCCGACGCCCCAACCGCCCGAACCGTCGGCGTAGCTGTTACCGAAAGGCCGACGTGAGCAAAACTAGGCCGTTGACGGGGACGCCATGTCGTCGGAGCCACGAGGGGCTCTGGCGCCGTCCGATCGGACGGCGCCAGAGCCCTTTCACCGTGCGGCATCAGGTGATGCCCCGGATTGGCGTGGGGTGGTTGCCTACTTCCACGTGCCCATGTCGCCGTCGTGGTTCATCGAGCCGTGCTGGCCGCCCATGTGGCCCTCATCCCAGGCGTGACCGCCCCAGCCGTCCGAACCGTTGGAGCAGTTGTTGCCGAAGGCCGGGTTGAGCAGGCCGATGACGTTGACGGTGTTGCCGCAGGCGTTGACCGGGACGTGCACCGGGACCTGGACCACGTTGCCCGACAGGACACCCGGCGAGCCCCAAGCGGCACCCTGAGCGCCGGCGTCCGCGGACGCGGCACCCGCACCGGCCAGGACCGCACCGCCGACGGTGACCGCGATCGCCGCACTCTTCAGTACACGAGACATGAACTTTCCCTCACTGCTCATACAGCCCCGACCCAAACGGGCGGAGGCAAGGAACTACTTGCTCCTCACTCGCAATCCGGAGCGTCGGCGGGACACGGATTGGCCGACCCCTGCGACTTCACCCGTCCGGACCACACCTCGAACTCCCAGACCAAAGAAGGACGGACCGACAGAGATCTGAATGCGGAAATCGTCAACCGCGTCGAGGCGTGACGATTCAGCTCCGCGTCTTTACTGACGCCCCGAGATGCCGGAGAACGGGATTGTGAGTACACGGGGTGGAGATATCGCCGGATTCTGCACAGAAAGAATCGGCCGGATGGTGTGATTATTTCCGATCCCGACGGCCAGGGGCAGTCCGTTCGCGTCCGACAGGATGTGCATCTTGGTACCTGGCTTGCGCCGGTCCACGGGGCTTGGGCCTGTGTGTCCGCCCCCTCCTTCTAGCGAGGACATGGGCGGTGTCGAGCACGACGCGGGTGACGTCGATGACGCCGGCATCGTCGAGTCGGTGGAGCACGGCCTCGTGCAGCCGACCCCGGACACCGGCTCTCGACCAGATCAAGAACCGCCGATGAGCAGTCGACTTCGAGATCCCAAAACAGGGCGGCAACTGCCGTCATGCGCATCCGGTGGCCAGCACCTAGACGATCGCCGCAAACAGCATCTCATCTGGCGTATCCGGTGTCCCGCCGCCCTGCGGTCGCACCCTCGACTTCTGCACCGGGAGGTGCACGCCGTGGTGGCGCCGCGGGTCGAGTACTCCCTCATGGAGCACGGCCTCACCCTCCATACCGGTCTGGAGCCACTGGCAGCGTGGGGACAGGAGGGCATCCAGCGAATCGGCGCGGAGAAGGTCCCTGTCGACGCCGCGTGAGAAAGGGCATTGGTTGTCTACGGATCCGGGGGCGGACCTGCGTCGCGCGGAGCCCTGTTGCCGCGACCGCGTGGTCGGGTGTCGTGCGGTGACCGTCAAGGGGCAGTAGCGGCGCAAGTCAGCCGCACCGGCGGTCACGCTGCTGGTTACAGCGTCTTCCGTCTGGAGTCCGGCGGTGACCGGTCGATGTTCGCCGGTGTTGCAGTGTTCCGGCGCGGGTTCGACAAGCCCGACTGGCACAGACGGCTTCGTTAACGCCTCCAAGGAACCCACCCGCACCCGGTTGCGTCTGCCGAACGAACGCCTTGCGACCGGCGGACAACCGGCGGCCTCTCACCTGCCGATCCGTCTGCCACATGGCGGCAGCCGGGATCTCCTTTTGTCCTGTGCTCGCCGTATGGCACTGCTGACCGCCCTCGTTCTGGTGCCGGTGGGGGCAGTCCGGGACAGGCCAGCCCTGACAATGAGGGGGCCTGTCCCGCGTGCAGGACCGTTCGAAGCGGAGCAGTGCCCGGTCCGTCGTCGCCGGAGCCTACCGGCCTCCGGTCGGATTCCGCGCGCCGTTGTTACCGCTCGTCGAGGGCGATGGCGACCTGGTCCACGACCTGCTGCCAGTGTGCGCGTCGCCGTTCGCGCTCTTCCGCGTCGGCCAGGTGCTCCTGGTGGAAGCGGAGCATCGTGCGGGTGCCGTCGGCGGCGGGGGCAAGGGCGACCTGGACCGTGGTGGTGCCGTGGGTGACGCGGATACGGTCCGCGGGACGGTAGCCGCGCACCTCACCCGTCACTCCTTCGTCGGTCCGGTAGGGCGCGCCCCGTTCCGGGGTGAGGGCCGCGCCGGGGCCGAGCCAGAGGCCGATGCCTTCGGGGCTGCTGATGAAGTCCCAGACGATGGCTGCGGGATAGGGGAGGGTGCGGGACACGCCGATCTGCCAGCCGGCGTCCTGAGTGAGCCCTGTGGGCATGAGGGTCATCCTTCCTCGATGTGGCGGGCGCGCAGCGCCCTGACTTTGTGGCGGTTGCCGCAGTGCTCCATGGAGCACCAGCGGCGACGGCCGGGGCGTGAGGTGTCGACGTAGATGAGGTGACAGTCCTCCGCGGCGCAGGTGCGGACGCGGTGCGCGAGAGGGCCGGTAAGCAGGTCGATGGCATCCCGGGCGACGGTGGCCGTCAGGTGCGTTGCGGTGAGGGCCGCGGCCCACTGCCGTTTGCCGTCCGGGGTGATGGCGGGGGCCATGGCCAAACGGGCAGCCGCTTCGTTGATGACCTCCAGGTCGCGGGGCGGGTGAGGCTCCCCGCGCATCTGGGAGATGACCACCTGGAACAGCGCGTCGCGCAGCCTGCGGATGTCGGCCACTTCCGCATGGGAGATGTCCAGCGCGGGCGTCGGGGTCAGCCGGGACCGGTCCACCCAGGCGGCCAGGTCGGCAGGCCCGTGCAGGACCTCATACCGGCTGTAGGGGTCGGGGCCGCCGGTGGTCAGCAGTTCCAGGCACAGCGCACCGGGGTCGAAGCGATAGCTGACGCCGGTGTGGGACTGCAGCGTCAGCCCCGCGATGGGCAGGGAATCCATGTAACCAATATAACTGGTTACAGACGACATGAGGTGGGAACTGGGGCATCCGTTGAAGAGTCACGGCCTGGAACTCGTCCGAGCTCCGCGCAGTGGCTGACCAGTTGATTGCATGGGCGCAGACCACGCAGCTCGACCCCGTGATCCGCCGTGAACTCGACCACCAGCTGCTCTTGCACAGAGCCGATGCCAGCGAGCGGGAGTAACCCAGGCTGCTCCCGCTCGTCCGTCCCGCACGCTGAGGGTATGGCCCCCATGCCTCTAGTGATCTATCCGCCCGACGCAGGCGGCGGTCGTCGCGTCCGTATCGACGGGACGATCCACGGCCGCGCGTACTCCGTAGAGGACGTCGCCCGGTTCATGCAAGAGGCCGGGCTGCAGAGCTTTGATGAGTTGGACATCGTCCGGGAGGGCGCCAGGCGAGTGCCGGCCGCCGCTCTGGAGGTCGAAATTGACTCGTACGTAGCCGAGTTGGCCGATGAGAAGCACGAGCGTGAGCGGCGGCTCGTGGTCCGCAACGGACATCACCAGCTCCGGAACGTGACCACCGCGGCCGAGACGGTCGAGGCCAAGGCTCCCCACGTGAATGCCGAACGCATCGACGAGGAGACGGGCGAGCGCAAGCGGCTCCCCTTGGCGATCCCGCCGCTCTGGGCAAGGAAGTCCCCGAAGATCAGCGAGGTGCTGCCGCTCCTCTACCTCCACGGGCTGTCCAGCGGGCATTTCGTGCCTGCGCTCGAGCAGTTCCTCGGTTCTTCGGTCGGCCTGTCACCGGCCACCGTCACCTGGATCACCCAGTGGCAGGCCGACCACAAGACGTTCAGCGAGCGCGACCTGTCGGCCACGGACTACGTCTACGTCTGAGCCGACGGCAATACGCCTGGACGAGGCGAAGGCCGCGGTCGTGGTCGTCATGGGCGAGCGCGGACGGCACCAAGGAGGTGATCGCGAGGGCCGACGGCTACCGCGAGTCCTCGGAGTCCTGGGCGAGCCTGCTGCGCGACTGCCAGCGGCGCGGTACGCGCGCTCCCGTCCTCACCGTCGGCGACGGTGCCCTCGGCTTCTGGCACGCGCTGAACGAGATCTTCCCCGAAACCCGCCACCTAAGACCAAAGATGCTGGGTTCACAGAACGGCCAACTGACGGCCCAGCCCGCGGCGAAGAGGGCCAACCAGGACATCTACAACGCCGAGGACAAGGAGCACGCGGCCGCCGCGGTCAAGGCGTTCGCCAAGCAGTACGGGGCCGAGTTTGGCCGTCAAGAAGATCGTCGATGACGAGGATCAGCTGTTGGCGGTCTACGACTTCCCCGCCGAGCACTGGCTCCATCTGCGGGCCACGGACCCGATCGAGCGGGTTGTCGGGACGGGAATCGGGGCCGGCGATGAAGCCGTCCAGGGGCATGCCTAGAGTGGCGAAGACCTTACTCATGCCTGCTCTTCGGTGGTGAAGAAGCAGGTCAGGACGGGGGCGAGGATCTCTGGGCCGATGTTGTGCTCTTGGCCGGGGAAGACGTGCAGGGTGAAGTTGTCGGCCAGTACGGCGAGTTCTCGTGCGCCGGTGAGCATGTGCGGGGCGCCCGCGTCCCCGCTGCCGATGAGGACGGGCACAGTCACAGACCGCCAGCGGTCGGCGCGCAGCGGCCGACCAGACATGGTGTCACCCATGACCTGGCCGTCATAGGGCAGAGTGCGGGCGGTGGCTTCCATGCCCGCCCAGAAGGGGGCCTGCCGCATCCCGGCGATGGCCTCGGCGGGCATGCCCACGGCTGCGCTCATGAAGTAGGCCGCAGCGTCGCCGTACGCCCCCTGCTTCACGAGGTCCGCCAGGTGGGCAACGTAGTCGGCTGGCAGCGGCGGGCGGCTGGAGTCGGTGATGAAGGGCGGCTCGTACATGGCCAGCCTGGAGACGACGCTGCCACGGGCGACGGCCTCCAGCGCCAGCACGGCGCCGGAGGACATGCCGAACACCATCGCCTCGCCACCCGCGCGCTCGATCAGGGCGTCCAGGTCCTCGACCTCGCGCTGCACGTCGTACTCCGGACTGTCCCCGCTGTCGCCGCGTCCCCGGCGGTCGTACGTGATGACGGTGTAGTACTCGGCCAGCAGGCCGGCGAGCGCGGCGGAATCGCCGCGCGTCATGAAAGCGCCGCCGACGAGCACCACCGCGGGGCCCGAGCCCTGCCGTTCGTAGGCGATGGCAGTGCCGTCGGCAGAGAACACCTTGTCCATGAGAAACCCACTCCACATGTATGCGCGGTACGCAGGGCCGGAAGCCCCACCTCTTTGGAACTGGACGGTACAGTACTCGCATGGGTACTGGTCAGTCCAGTACTCTCGTCGGAGAGGCAGACACACGAAGAAGGAGCCGATGATGGACAGCCGTTCAGCGCGCAAGCACGAAGCAATCCTGGAGGCTGCGACCAACGTCTTCCTGGACAAGGGATACGCGGGAACGAGCATGGACGACATCGCGAAGCTGGCCGCGGTCTCCAAACAGACCGTCTACAAGCACTTCTCCGACAAGGAAAAGCTCTTCGCCGACATCGTCCTGGCCACCACCGACCGACTTGACACCACGATCGACCTGTTGGCCGAACTCCCCACCGACGACGCCAACCTGGAAGAGAACCTGACCCGGCTCGCCCGTCAATTCCTGACCGCCCTCACTGACCCCCGTGTGATCCAACTGCGGCGCCTGATCATCGCCAACGCCGACTTCTTCCCCGACCTGGGAACCGAGTGGTACGAGCGAGGCTTCCAACGAGGGCTCACCACGCTGGCGGCAACCTTCCAGCGCCTGGCCGACCAGGGGCTCCTTCGCGTCGACGACCCGCTCCTGGCGGCGAACCACTTCTCCGGCCTGCTGCTATGGATCCCGGTGAACAAGGCCATGTTCACCGGCCGTGTCCAGTACACCGAGGCCGACCTCGACCGCTACGCCGCCGCCGGCGCCCGTGTCTTTCTCGCCGCCTACCGCTGACCGCCGCCCCGGCCTCGCCAGCTCACGCGCATCTGCCGGGTGGAACACCCGACCGCAGGCCGGGCTTCCGTGTCGCGCTTCACCCTGTCGACAAACGATCGAACGACGACAGACTGAGTGCGCGTCCAATGAACCCGGCCTTTCCGGGCTTGATGGCGGCTCAGATCCAAGAGGATCCGATGGCGGTTGACGACAGGGCCGGAGATCCAGGCCCCTGCGACCTGCGCGAAGTCGTGAACGCGCTGCTGTACCAGAACCGGACGGGCTGTCAGTGGAGGCTGCTGCCGCATGATCTCCCGGCCTGGTCGGCGGTGTTCTACTCCTTCCCCCTGTGGCGCGAGGACGGTCTCGACCAGCAGATTCAGGAGATTCTGCGCTGCCAGGTGCGGGCCAGACGCTTACTGAGCTTGTCTGTGTGTTGTCGCGATGGCGGACGGATGGCGATTGTCGCGGTATGCCCGAGCCATGAGGTATCCGCAAGGCGGTGGCCTGACTGCCGAGCGGCGCGCGTTTCGCGAGGCATCCGTATGGACGCAGCCAGGATGTTCGCTGCCGGGCAGGACAACACGGTGATCGCCAAACAGCTTCGGGTCAGCATCAGGTCGGTGCAGCGATGGCGCCAGGTATGGCAGGGCACCGGAGAGCACGGCTTGTGCTCGAATGGATCGGCCTCTCGGCCAGGACTGAGCGAGGCCCTGTTCGTGGTGCTGGAACAGGAGTTGGCCAAGGGCCCGGTGGCGCATGGCTGGGCCGGACCAGACCTGGACGCTGGCCAGGATCAGAACGCTCATCGGACGCCGGTTCCACAAGAGTTTCACTCTCTCTGGCATCGCGAAGATGCTGCGTCGGCACGGCTTTAGCCACTAGCTTGATCTTTAACGTATGCCGTCGAACGGTGCGTCGTACTTGATCACTCGGTTCGGTAACTGCCGTACGCGGAAACGGCCTTCGCCTGAACATGTGCTCCGGCCAAGGAACACACACGTCCAACGCGAAGGCCGTGAGGATGAGTCTGCAGTATCAGGATGTCCGGCAGGAATCGCTGGCGGAACTGTCACGCTTCCGGGGCGAGTTCTACTGGGGCTGATGCACGATCGGGTGACATCTGAACTGGCTTGCCCTGTGGGGCGGGTGGGAAGGATGCCGCTGTGCCCAAGCCTTATCCGGAAGAGTTCCGCCAGGACGTTGTGCGGGTCGCGAGGAACCGCGGCCCGGGCGTGACGGTGGAGCAGGTGGCCGCCGACTTCGGGGTCCCCGCGATGACACTGTGGAAGTGGATGCGCCGGGCGGACATCGACGATGGGACCAGGCCCGGAACAAGCAGCCAGGAGAGCGCGGAACTGCGGGAAGCGCGTCGGCGGATCAAGCTGCTGGAGCAGGAGAACGAAGTCCTGCGGCGGGCCGCGGCCTACCTGTCGCAGGCACACCTGCCGGGAAAAGGATCTACCCGCTCGTGAAAGAGCTGGCCGTGGACGGGGTGCCCGTCACGGTGACGTGCCGGGTGCTCAAGCTCGCCCGCCAGCCCTACTACCGCTGGCTGGAACGACCGGTGACCGAGACCGAGTTGGAGCGGGTCAGCCGCGCGAACGCACTGTTCGACGCGCACCGCGACGACCCGGAGTTCGGCTACCGCTTTCTGGCCGACGAGGCCCGCAGCGCGGGATCGGGCATGGCGGACCGGACCGCGTGGCGGATCTGCCGCGACAACAACTGGTGGAGCGTCTTCGGCAAGAAGCGCAGCCGAAGCAAGAAGGCCGGCCCGCCGGTGCACGACGACCTCGTCCGCCGCGACTTCAGCGCGACCGGACCGAACCAGCTGTGGCTCACCGATATCACCGAACACGCCACCACTGAGGGCAAGTTGTATCTCTGCGCGATCAAGGACGTCTTCAGCAAGAGGATCGTGGGCTACTCGATCGACACGCGGATGAAGTCCCGCCTGGCCGTCACAGCCCTGAACAACGCGGTTGCCCGGCGTGGGAGCGTCGCCGGGTGCATCCTGCACAGCGATCGCGGATCGCAGGACGGATTCAACTGATCGTCGCAACACCTTGATCGAGAGGTGAAGCGATGGGATCTGTGGAGCGGCACAAGCAGGTTCGTGCGTATCGGGGATTGATGCCGTCGCCGGGCAGGCCGTCGGTGGCCTGGCGCGAGGACAGGGTCAGATTCTGGACGGCGATCGCTCGGGGTGCCAAGACCGAGGATGCGTGCAGTGCTGCCGGGGTGTCCGGGCCGGTGGGATTCCGCTGGTTCCGGCACGCTGGCGGCGTGAATCCGTGTCTTCCTGATGAGGCGTCCGGGCGCTACCTGTCGTTTCCCGAACGGGAGGACATCGCCGTCTGGCACGCCCAGGGCGCCGGCGTCCGCGAGATCGCCCGCAGGCTCGGACGGGCGCCGTCGACGATATCCCGCGAACTGCGGCGCAATGCCTCTACTCGGACCTACAAGCTGGACTACCGGGCCTCGACCGCGCAGTGGCACGCTGAACGCCGGGCCCGACGCCCCAAGACAGCCAAGCTCGTGGACAATCCGAGGCTGAGAGCCTTTGTCCAGGACCGGTTGTCGGGAGACGTCACCGACGCCGGCGGCAACCGTGTTGGCCCGGAGGGCCCGGCCTGGAAGGGGCGCAACAAGCCGCACCGCGGCGACAGAGGCTGGGTTACAGCATGGAGCCCGGAGCAGATCGCGCGCCGCCTGCCGGTCGAGTTCCCCGACGACGAGGACATGCGCATCAGTCACGAGGCGATCTACCAGGCGCTCTACGTCGAGGGACGTGGTGCGCTGAAACGCGAGCTGGTGGCCTGCCTGCGCACCGGACGGGCGCTGCGTGTTCCCCGGGCACGCAGCCGGCAGACGGCGTGGGCCCACGTCACCGACAAGGTCCTTCTCAGCGAGCGTCCCGCCGAGGCCGAGGACCGCGCCGTTCCCGGGCACTGGGAGGGCGACCTCATCATCGGGCTGAAGCGCTCGGCGATCGGGACTCTCGTCGAGCGCACCACCAGATTCACCATGCTGGTCCACCTGCCGCGCGAGGAGGGCTACGGTGTGGTCCCGCGCACGAAGAACGGACCCGCTCTGGCCGGATACGGCGCCATCACGATGAAGAACGCCCTGGCCAGGACGATGACGACACTGCCTGACCAACTTCGGCGGTCTCTCACCTGGGACCGCGGCAAGGAGTTGTCCGCGCACGCCGCCTTCACGGTCGAGACCGGCATCCCTGTCTACTTCGCCGACCCCCACAGCCCCTGGCAACGCGGGACCAACGAGAACACCAACGGCCTACTGCGTCAGTACTTCCCCAAGGGCACCGACTTGTCCCGCTGGAACAGCGAAGAGCTCCAAGCTGTCGCAGCGGTCTTCAACAACCGGCCCCGGAAAACCCCTGGACGAATTCAATCGGTCGTCGCAACGCTGGTTGGTGGAAGTGATCGTAGCTGCTGGGTGAACACTTCAGCCGGGGTTTGCCACCCGACAGGGCGGATTCCAATGATCGTCGCAACACAGTGATCAACTGGCGATCGCCAGGAGCCTAGTTCCTGAATTGGGGGCATGTACACCCAAGCTGTCGCTAGAGGTTGCTATCGATCTGGTCTTGGACTGACGGAGTGCGGGGCCGGGGCCCGTCACCGGCGCACGGCGGTGAGTAGCCGTGCCGCGCTCGCGCCTCCCCGTGCTGCTGGCCCCTTTGAGACCGGGGTCGCGGACCCGCTCACGACCCCGGATCCGCCGGCCCCCACTTTCAATTAAGGGAGCCGGAGCCCCACGCGACAACCTCTAGTGCGCGGAACCTGGTGCTGCTTCCCGGGCGGGGTGGTGCGGTGCCCAGGGGATTCGTACCGCCAAGCGTACGTGTCCGTCGAGTGTGCGATGGACCACCATCGAGTCGTTCTCTATCTGTGTCAGGGGGTCGCTGGTGGTGTGGCCGTCCCATTGCAGTTGGCCATCGAGAGAGATGTGGAACCAGGCGAGAGGGCCCGGCAGGCTCGCTGTGCTGCAGTCGGACACCGAGACGGTCACCGCCTCCTCGTCGACTTCGACCTGCAGGCGGAGCCGTCCGCCGGCGCTGTGTCCGATGACGTAGTGCGCCGCGATCCGGGCCGCCTCGGTGGAACGCGCCACCACTCGGGACGGCGTACCCGCCCGCACGAGCGCGGTCGCGGTGACTTCCTCGAAAAGCTGCATGTCACGCGAGTCCGGATCTACCTCCACCACCACCGACAGACCTCCACGCCCACGCAGCCCATCCGCGGACAAATCAGCGTCATGGCTGTTGATGCGAGGCAACCGAGGCATTTGAACGGACCGTCCCATCAACGCCTCCCCGACCAGAGCGATCCATGGTGAACAGGACACCCAAGAAGGGCCTGCAGCACGTCAACACCGCGCCGGGGGCAGGGGCACATTCCCAGACTAGGACTCCACGGCGGAAGCGCACTCCCTCCCACGACATGCACGGAGGGATGGCCGGATTGCCCTGTCGGCACAGTTTTCATGCCCCTTTCAAAGGCAGGTACTTGGCGAGACGCTCGGCTGGGGTTCCCCAGCCGAGCGTCTTTCGTGGTCTGCCATTGAGTTCGGCTGCCACCAGGTCGAGGTCTCGGCGGCTGTGCTGAGCGAGGTTGGTGCCTTTGGGGAAGTACTGCCGCAGCAGGTCGCCTGTGTTCTTATTCGAGCCACGGTGCCACGGGCGGGGCTGCCGGAATTGCAGAAGTAGACGTGCATGCCGCTGGTGGTGGAGAAAACGTGGTGGCTGGCCATCTCGTTCCCTCGGTTCCAGGTCAGTGATCGGCGCAGATGGAACGGTAGTTGGGAGACGGTGGCGGCCAGAGCCTTGTGGAAGTGCTCGGTCTGGCGTCCATCTGGCAGGTGGACAAGCATGAGGTAGCGAGCGGTCCGCTCGACCAGCGTGCCGATCGCGGACTTGTGGCGGGTGCCAACAATGAGTCGGGTAGCGGGGACGCATTGCTGCGTCCCCGCCCCCTCAGAACCGTGTGCAAGCAGCTGTTCACCGCACACGGCTCAAGCAAGCCCCAAGGGCTCGCGGTCAGGAGAAGGTGCAAGACTCGTCAACCCGGCGGCTCCAATTCGCCGTTGACAAAGGGGGTGGAGGAGACGGAGCCGTTGATCGTCCGGTGAGCCACCGCCCGGGAACGCGACGTACTGCTTGGAGATCGCCCTCCTGATGACAGGCTGCCACGCTTCCCACTCCTGGGGGCTTCGCGGCGGGTGATCGACGTGCAACAGGAGCCCTCCGCAGATCGGGCAGCGACCTTGCTGCGCCCGGAGCAGGCGCACGGTCATGCCGTCGACCGGCGGAGGCGGTCCCTTGCGGCGCCGTTCGGCCTAGTACGACTCCAGCGCCGGGTCGTCCGGGGACGCCCTGCCCTTGACCAACTGGTGCCGGACGATCTTCATCCAGGAGAACTTGAGCAGGTAGGTGCCGCTGCTGCGGTCGCCGAACACCCACCGGTCCTTCCTGGACTTGTTGAACTGGCCGAAGTACTTGTCGGATATCCAGTGCTTCGGCTTGTTCGGGTGACTGTGCTTGGCCCACTTGTAAGCGAGCTTCCACATGTGATTGTCCAGCGCGGTGAAGATCTCGCTGGATACCACCGTCCGGTAGTAGGCCGACCAACCCCGCACGATCGGGTTGATCTTATTGAGCACCGCTCCCGCATTGGCCCCTCGCAGGGCGAGCATCTCGGTGCTCAGCCGTTCCCGGATCCGTCGTTGAGCCGCTGTGCTCGGCTTGATCAGCAACTTGCCGTGATAGCGGCGGACGTTGAACCCCAGGAAGTCGAACCCGCTCGCCGCGTGGACGATGCGTGTCTTGTCGTCGTGGAAGGCGAGCCCTCTGGGCGTCAGCCATGCAGTCAGCCGTTCCTTGACCTGTTCGGCCTGCTCACGGCTGGTGCACATCGCGACAAAATCATCTGCGTATCTCACCAGCACGGGGCTTCCGCTCTGCGCGCTTCCGGCGTCTCTACCAGTCGTGAAGTAGCGGACCCCTGCGGCTTCCTCCATCCCGAGCAGGGCCACGTTGAAGAGCAACGGGCTGATCACTCCGCCTTGCGGAGTCCCCGCTTCGGTCGGGGCGAACCGGACTCGATCCACCGCCCCGGCCTTCAGTCACTGTCGGACCAGTCCCCGAGCGGGGAAGGTGCCGAGCGCGGCCATCAGCCGTTCATGGTCGATTCGGTCGAACGCCGCCATAAGGTCCGCGTCGAGCACCCACACACGCTGCGGGTTCTTCCTAATGAGCGTGGAGTAGATGGCTCCGATCGCATCGTGACAGCCGCGGCCGGGCCGGAAGCCGTACGACTTCGGCTCGAACCGCGCTTCCCACTCGGGTTCCAGTGCACCCAAGTGCCACAGCTTGCAGGCACCGGTCAACGATCACGGGAATCCCGAGTCCGCGCTTCTTCGTCGTCCCTGGCTTGGGGATGAACACCCGCTTGACCGGCTTCGGAATCCACGGCCGGGCACGGTGTTGAACCCAGTCGGCCAGCGCGGCCTTGGGCTGGGGAAGCAGCACCACCTTGCCGTCGACTCCTGCCGTCGCACGTCCCGCATTGATGTCCGTGGCCCGCCGCACACTCAGGAGCGTGTTCGGGCGGGATCGGAGCATCAGCTTCTGCAAGTTGCGAACCTTCTTCAGGTCCCCTGCCTGCGATGCCGTGAAGATTCTCTGCCGCAGACGCCGTACGTCTTCCTCGGCCCGGCGCCAGTTGATCGACGCCCCGTCCAGGTCTTCGTCCTCGGGTCCGTTCACCGTCGCGACGGCGGTCGGGACGGTCGAGACCGTTTCGACCGTGTCCGTCTTGGTGTCCAACTTGTCCCTCGGTTCCGTCGTCCTTGTCCAGTGAGTCCGCACAGGCTCACCTGGCCCACGTCAGCACCCTTTCGGGTCCGGGCAGCGCACCCGTATCCGGACGGTTATGTGGGGCGACTGGCGGAGAGGCCGGTCATCGTGCCCCGGGTTCCCGTTTCCTTTCGGCTTTGGCTTCTTGGGCCGTCCTGTTCCCGCTGGGGAGTTGGGCCTTCCTCACGGTCGGCCGACCGGGCCACGACGGCCCGGACCCCAACGGGGTTTCCACGTTCCACACGAATGAGATACGACCGGGGGGTGCTCCCTTTACCCCGAGGCTGCGGTGTCCACCTGGCCGGAGTGACCTCTGCCGGCCAGCGCCTGCCGCTTCTCAGCGGCCAGCCATGCACCCCACTGGAGCCTTCCATCGGCAGGGCTTGGGATCACGAGGCATCATCGGGAGGTCACTTGCGTTCACCCGTCCGGTCTTCCCCTTGCCGGTAACTCCCGGATGGAACAGGAGCCCTTGGGCTTTCCCCTGAGCTTCGCACCACGCCGTTACCAGCGTCGCACGTCAAGACCGGGGATGGGTCATACGGACACGGACCCGTGACTGCACCTACGGCCTCATCATCAGCCGCCTCTCCAATCGGTCAGTCCACTCAAATTCGTGCAACTTCGTGTCGCACGGTCGCCCTCCCAATGCCCAGCCACGGCATGGTCGGCAGGCCGGTTGCTGATCATCATGCTGCCGGAGAATCGCGGCTTTCGCTTCCATGCCTGGCGATGCGGGCGCCGGCGGACCCTACAGGTCCGCAACCCCCGGGTAAGTTCTCGCCGCAGTTCACCGCGGCCTGGACGGTAGAGGGCCTGGTAGATGGTCTCGTGGACCACGTGCATCTCTGGGCGGCCGTTCTTCCACTCACGGCCGGTGCGGAGGTTGATACCGACGAGCTTGCTCGCCTCTTTGTTGCTGCAGCCCAGCTGCATAAGCCGCAACTATTCCTCCCGCTCCAGGGTCGGCTTGCCCCGGGAGTGCTGCTTCTCGGGCCTGATCTGGAAGTCCATCGCGTCCCCTGAACTGGGGTGTTGCGACGACCACTGGAACGGAGCGACGGGATGGGGGCCGCAAGGAAGCGCGGGGTGGACCAGTCGGCCCTATCCGGCCTCAGCGTTAACGTGATATGCCAGAAGCATAGTCAATTAGTTTTACATAGACCGGTGGTGCGCGTCCGACACGGTTCCCCCCGGACCATCGAAGAGCACCACGGGGGTCTGCCCTCGGGGCTGCCGGGTTGGCGCCCCCGAGGGCAGCAACCGCCGCTTGACGGAGGGCTGCCGCCCGGCCCCCGCCCCATCGGCAAAACGCATGCACGCCCCGTGTGGCCGTACCCCGGGTCACCCTGTGACGTTGTACCTACACAGCCAGGGGGAGCCATGAACCAGACACCGTCCCGTAGCTTTGAACCGGACCGGCCTTCCGGGCTGCCGCCAGGACCGCGCCGGGACGCCCTCGACGCCATCATCCGGGCGGTCACCCAGCGCGCCTATTGGCATGCTGGTGCCCGCATCGAACAATTCGTCGCCGGGGCCACGTTGGAAGAACTCCTGGCGCTGCGCGAAGCGCTGGAAGAGCTTACGGCCCGGCGCCGCAGCCCGCCCCGCCGCTGCCGCCACGACAGCCCGCGCAATGCCCCCCCGTAATGAACAGACGCGTGGTCAGGACACACGCACCTGCGGGATGTCCAGAAACGGCGGGTGACGTGCGGCGGCTGCTCCCACGGAAACTGCTGCACGGTCGGCCCGCTGGGGAAGGCTCGACAGGCTGCGGGCGAGCGATCAGGTCGAGCGCACTCTGGGCGGCGTTCATCTGTGCAGAGACGTAGGCCAGCCAGCGGCTCTTGGGAAACAGTCGCTCGTGCCCGTGAAGGACGTTGGTCATGAAGCTGGTGATCTGCGTGTACTTCACATCAGCCCACTGGCGTTCCCACTGCTCCAGTTCGTCGGCGTCCTCGCAGAAGTGGTAGCCGCGCTCCCCTGACCACGTCAGTGGCGGCCACCGCTTCTCCCCGCAGGGAGGCCCTGGACATCGGGCGCCCGCTCGAGCACGACCTGCGTGCCCTGATGAACGCCGTGCTCTACGTCGACCGCAATGGCATCCCCTGGCGCTATCTGCCCCACGAGTTCCCGCACGGGAACACCGTCTACGGCTACTTCGCCCACTGGCAGACCGACGGCGTCTTCGCCCAGCTCACCGGCCTGCTGCGGCACCTGGTCCGCGAGGCCGAAGGGCGCCACGGCGAACCGTCGGCCTGCGTGCTGGACTCCCAAACCATCAAGACCTCCGCCAACGTGCACCTCGCCGACCAGGGCACCGACGCAGGCAAGCGGATCATCGGACGGAAACGCCACCTGGGCTGCGACACCCTCGGCCTGCTGCTGACCGTGCTGGTCACCGCCGCGAGCGTCTCCGACACCGCGGCCGGGGTGACCCTGCTGTCCCGGATCGCCGCCGCCCATCCGCAGGTGACCAAGGCCTGGGTGGACGCCGGCTACCGCACCACCGCCATCGACCACGGCGCCCGCCTGGGCATCGACGTCCACCCCGTCCAACGCCCGCCCGGCGCGCGCGGGTTCACCATCATCCCGAGACGCTGGACCATCGAACGCAGCATCGGCTGGCTCATGCACCACCGCAGACTCGCCCGCGACTATGAGACCCACCCGCACCGCTCCGAAGCCATGATCCACCTCGCGATGATCGACCTCATGGCCCGCCGCCTCACCGGCGAAGCCACCCCCAACTGGCGCGGCACCTGACCTGGGACCAAACACACCTAACAGGGCGAAACACTCAGTAAGATCTCCGACCGGTGTGCGTACGCCGGTGTCGTCGAGCACTCCGTCTTGTCGTAGAGGATCGAGGCGTTGGATTGGGCCTGGCTGAGGGGGCTGTAGGCCCACTCGACCTGCTTCGGGCCTGTGGCGGAGCCCTTGCGTGCCAGTTGGTCATGAGCTCCTGCGTGGCAGGTGTCTTATCGCGCGGCGCCTTCTTTTGCAACCTCTTCAGGCATATGTCCCGCAGGTGGGCGGTGCGCGTCCTAGGTTCTCCGCGAGAGTTTGGAACCAGCTCTCGTACTTCTCTCCTAGGAGGATCCATGACCGGTGTGGAAGTGTCGCTGAAGACCCTGCTGACCGAGATCGAGGGCGCGCTGGGAGCCGCCGTCGTCGACTACACCAGCGGCATGGCGCTTGGCACCCTGGGCGGCGGCAAGAATCTGGACCTGAGCGTCGCCGCAGCCGGTAACACCGACGTGATCCGCGCCAAGATGCGCACCATGGAGACGCTGGGTCTCAAGGACAAGATCGAGGACATCCTGATCACCCTGGGCACCCAGTACCACCTCATCCGCCCCGTGGCGGGTAGGTCCGGCAACGGCCTGTGCATCTACGTCATCATCGACAAGGCCCGCTCGAACCTCGCCATGGCCCGGCACCGCCTCAGGCAGACCGAGGAGCAACTGGAAGTTTGAGTTCCAACAGTTCTCTTTTTTTGTCAGCGACTTGAAGACTTCTTCAATTAGCTATGTCTGCAACTGTCGAACTGCCAGGAGTTACGGACAACTCCTGGCAGTTGACAATCAGCAGCTTCGTGTCCGTGCAGACTTGCGGCACAGCGATGCGCTATGGAGCTGAGGCACATGGACCGGGGCACAAGCGGGCGGCGCGGCAACCTCCCGTGCGCGACGACGAGTTTCGTGGGACGGCAGATGGAGACGGCGGCCATCGGCGCGCTGCTGTCCCGGGAACATCTGGTGACGTTGACGGGGGCCGGCGGAGTAGGCAAAAGCCGTCTGGCCCGGCAGGCTGGTGCCCTGCATGCGTCCGCCTTCCCCGACGGGGTGTGGCTGGTCGAACTGTCCCCACTGCGCGAGGCATCGTCGATCGCCCTGTGCATCTACGAGGTGCTTCAGCTGGCAGATCAGACCACGCGGCCCGCACTGCAGGTGGTCGCTGAGTGGCTCGAAGACAAGAAACTGCTGCTGTTGCTGGACTGCTGCGAGCATCTTCATCATCACGTCGCGTCCGTGGCAGCGGAGTTGCTGACGGCTTCGCCTGGGCTGAGGATCCTGGCCACGAGCCGCCGTCCCCTCGAGTCCGCGCAGGAACACGTCCTGCCGGTGTTCCCGCTGCCCCTCGGTTCGGTTCGTGGCGCGGGGGACAGACCCGAGGGATCCGCGGTGGAGCTGTTTCTTGACCGGGCCCGTGCCGCTGCTCCGGGCCTGATCGAGGCCGGCAGGGACGACGAGGACGTGGCCTACATCTGCCGCCGGCTGGAGGGCATTCCGCTGGCCATCGAACTGGCCGCCGCACAGCTGCCGGAATTGGACCTGAACCACCTGCGCTGGAGCCTGTGCACCCGCCTGCGGACCCTGGCCTCGCCGAACTCTGGGCTGGACACCAACGAGCAGCGGCACCAGGCGCTGCACACCACGATCGGATGGAGCCACGAACTGTGCGCCCCGCTGGAGCGCTTGCTCTGGGCTCGGGTGTCGGTCTTCAGCGGCGGCTTCGATGAGGAAGCCGCCGCATGGGTGTGCGGCACTGCCCCCCCTCCCGGCGGAACGCATCGCGCCGCTGCTGGCCGCGCTCGTCGGCAAGTCCATCGCCCAACCCGTCACCACACCGCGCGGTCCGCGCTACCACCTGCTCGACACGGTGCGCGAGTACGGTCAGCAATGGCTCGGCGAACTCGGCGAGACCGCCGCCATGACGGAGCGGCATCGCGACTACTACCGATGGCTGGCACGGGTCGGCAACCGCGAATAGGCCGGCTCCAGCCAATTCGAATGGTGCGACCGCCTCACCAACGAACATGCCAATATCCGCCTCGCGCTGGAAAGCTGCCTTGCCTCACCGGTCCCCGGCGTGGCGCTGGAAGTAGCGGGTGACCTATGGTTCTTCTGGGCCGGGTGCGGATTCATGCGTGAGGGACGCGCTTTCTTGGAACGCTCCCTTGCCGCAGCGGCGGACCAGCCTTCCACCATCGAGCGGTTCTGGGCCCTGTGGGCGCTCGGCATCGTATCCGTGACGCAAGGAGACTTCAGCAGAGTTGAGGCGGTGGAGGACGAGTGCCTGTCGCTGGCCGAACGGTTGGGCGCCCCGGAGGCGATCACCGCGGCACGATTCCTCACCTGCGCGCGCTGGTCGGCGACCGGACAGGCGGCGCGGGCCGTTGTTCTGCTGACGGAGATCCTGAGTCCAGCCGATGGGTACGGCAAACCGCTCGCCGTCCACCTCCTCGCCCTGGGTATGAGGGCGTTTGCTTTGTTGCAGCTGGGCGAGTTCACCCTGGCCGCCGAGTCGGCGGAACAGCTGCGCAAGGAATGCGAGCGACAGGGCGAACAGTGGATGCGCAGCTTCGCGCTGTACTACCTGTCGGTAGCCGCAATGGCCGACAACAACCATGCTTCCGCCGCGCTGTACGCCCGTGCCTCGCTCACGATCCGGTGGCAGATGCACGACACGTTCGGAGCCGCGCTGGCGCTTGATGCGCTGGCACCGGCGCTGGTCGCATCCGACCCGGACCAGGCGGCCCGGGTGATCGGCCTTGGCGATGCTTTGTGGGATTCCATCGGCCGATCCCGCATGGGCTCGCCCGAACTCCTCGCGGCCCGAGAAGCCAGCGAGGCCCTGACACGCCGAGCGATCGGCGACGCCGCCTACATGGCTGCCAACTACAGGAGCGATCAGAGCAGCATCGACATCACCCACGCCCTGGACCTACAGGCACCCGATTGAGACAGCCTCCCGCGCACGCTCACCGCCAACAGGATCCCTCCCACAGCGTGCCGATGCTCAGTGCAAGGCTGCGGAAGCCAGGCGAATGGCCCGTGGTTTCGCCGCGAGAGGGATGAGCTTGGGCCTGCCCTGCTTCGCCGGTTCGGCAGGGTGGGGTGATGTGCGCGCTGGTCGGGGCGGGCGAGTGAGACGGCGCACCATGAGGGTGATGAAAGTCCAGGTGAGGTGGGCGTCACTGTGGGAAACGATTCACGATATGGCGCGCTCGACGCGCCACCGCTCTGCCAAGACGGCGAAGCCTTCCCGGTCCTTGCGATGGTGCACCGTCTTGAGGGTGAGGTCGAGGAAAGTCCTGGAGAAGTCGACCAGAGATCCGCCGTAGGCGGAATCAGCCCACGCGACGGCGCCTTCGGGATGCCTGAGTCCGAGGCGGGAGAGCAGGTCGCGGGCGGGGAGGCTGTCGTGTGGCGCGGCTTTGGTGACCATGAAGGCCAACGGCATACCGCGCATGTCCACGGCCAGGTGGCGCTTTCGCCCGTTGATCAGCTTCCCGCCGTCGAACCCGCGCGTACCCCTGCTCACCTTCTCGGCTCCCTTGACGGACTAGGGCGCGTATTTGGTTGTGATCAATAAGGGCCGGGTGAGGTGCTCGAGCCAGATAAGGTGCCCCCGAAGTTAGGCACGAGGGGGATCGCGTTGGAGCGACGGAAGCTGATCGGGATCGGGGCGGGGTTGGCGCTCCTACCCTCCTGGTGGGCCCTGCGTCAGGTGGTGAACGGGGCCAAGGGGGACTGGCACACCGACACCGCACCGCTGGAGCGGGCTTTCCCGCTGTTGGGCCCGCTCACCGACGCCAAGTGGGTGAGCAGCCGGGACAACGATCGGGGCGTGCCGTCGCCGGAGCTGGTGATCTCGGGCTTCGCCCGGCTGTCACCGGGGAAACTTGCCGAGCTGACGGCGGCTCACGCCTTTGTCTCTGAGGGGCCTGCCGATGACTTCTCCTCGTGGTTCGAGAAGCCGGTCAAGGGCGAGGGGCCGGAGAACCCGCAGTGGATCAGGTCGCACGAGCTCGACCGCGAGGGCAGCGGCTACTCCACCAAACTGTGGTTTGACCGTCGCAGCGAAACCGTCCGCTTCTGGGCACTCAACCCGTACGGCTAGGGCGCGTCGATTGTGATCAATGGGCGGTCCGCGTCAGGTCCTTGAGCCAGATCATCGAGGCGCGCCCGGCCGCCCCTGAAGCCCTTCTTCTTCCGGTTGGCGGCCTGGTCCTTCTTCCCCGGGATGACCGCCTTGATGCGGCGTTTGCGCAGGTGGGCGCGGTTGCCGCGGGACGAGTAGGCCTTATCGCCGGCGACCGCGTCCGGCCGGGTGCGGGGGCGGCCGATGGGCCCGCGGACTCGTAGCTTCCTGAGCACGGGGATGAACTGCGGGCTGTCCGCGGCCTGGCCCGCGGTCAGGACGAACGCCAGCGGGCGGCACTTGCGGTCGGCGGCGGGGTGGACCTTGCTGGTCTGCCCACCCCTGGAACGTCCGAGCAGGGCGGCCTTCAGCCGGAGTTTTCGCCGACGCCGGAGGCGTCGTCGCCTCGGCGCCTGGTCGACCGTGCACAACCGGTCGGCTTCGAGACGAAGGTGGCCATGGCCAAGGCGGCCAACCCGATCGAGGCCCTCTGCGGCAGTTCACCCTCGCCAATTCGAACCACCCCAACCAACCCCCGCCCGGCGAACCTTCCTGGTCACAGCACTACTGATTCCCAATGTGGTTGTCAAGCCTGACTCGTGACTGACTGTGGTCACTTCATCCAAGGCTGGCAGCACGGGGTGGCGGACTGCTTTCGAAGAGACGACCGTCGCGCAGAAGTGCCCATAGGACATTCAGGCGGCGGCGTGCGAGGGCGATGACGGCCTGTTTGTGGGTCTTCTTCTCTGCCCTCTTGCGTTCGTAGAACGCCTTGGAGGCCGGGCAGTGCTGGGCAGCGACCTGGGCAGACATGTAGAAGACCCGCATGAGACGACGACAGTAGCGACGGGGCCGACGCATGTTGCCGCTGATGCGTCCGGAGTCCTTGGGCACGGGGGCCAGGCCGGCGACGCCGGCGAGTCGATCGGGGCTGCCGAATACGCTCACGTCCCCGCCGGTGTGCGCGATGAACTCGGCACCGAGGACGGGGCCGAGACCGGGCATGCTCAGGATGACCTCTGCGTGCGGATGGTCGTGAAATCGGCCCTCGATCAGGGCGTCGGTCTGGGCGATCTCATCATCGAGGGCCGTCACCTCCCTCGCGAGCTTGGCCACCACGGCCGCGGCCAGCCTCTCCCCGGCGACGGCGGTGTGCTGAGCCTCGGCGGCCTGGACGGCGATGGTCGCGACGAGCTGGGAGTTACGGACCTTGCGGTTCTTCAGCCACGCCGCGAGGCGGTTCTTGCCGATTCTGCGAAGGGCGGCCGGGGTCTGGTAGCCGGTCAGCAGCACGAGGGACGCCTTGGAGGTCTTGTACTCGAAGGCCCGCTCCAGGGCGGGGAAGTACTCCAGCATCTGGGCCCGCATCCGGTTGATTACCCTGGTGCGGTCTGCGGCCAGGTCGAGGCGTCGGGCGGTGAGGATGCGCAGGTCGACAGCAATGTCGTCGCCACGGTGCATCGGTTGGAGGTCGCGGCGCATGCGGGCCTGGTCGGCGATGACAAAGGCGTCCTTCGCGTCGGTCTTCCCGTCGCCCCGGTAGGAGCCGGAGACGTGGTGGACGGTGCGGCCGGGGATATAGAGGACCTGCCGTTCGTTGTCGGTCAGCAGCGCGATCATCAGTGCCGCGCCACCGGCGTTGAGATCGATAGCCCAGCTCACCGGCTCGCCATCGCTCAGAGCGAGGACATCGTCTATCAGTTTGAGCAGTGTGGTCTCGTCGTTGGCCACTCGCCGCGACAACTTCCGCTGACCGTCGGTGTCGATCACCACGCAGTGATGCTCGGCTTTACCCGCGTCCATACCGGCCCACAGTTCGGGCACGGCCACCTCCCGAGTCGTTCCTGCACTTGTCCCAGCAGACGACCTCGCCAGCGTGTCCTTACCAAGCGATCTTGTCGCGCGTATCCCAATCAGTGGCCGAGTCGTCGCGGGGCACCGGGCGGCCAATCAGTCGCTGCCCAGCGCTGCCCGGCCTCCAAGGCGTTCTACGAACGCAAGAGGGCAGAGAAGAAGACCCACAAACAGGCCGTCATCGCCCTCGCACGCCGCCGCCTGAATGTCCTATGGGCACTTCTGCGCGACGGTCGTCTCTTCGAAAGCAGTCCGCCACCCCGTGCTGCCAGCCTTGGATGAAGTGACCACAGTCAGTCACGAGTCAGGATTGACAACCACATTGGGAATCAGTAGCAGTCGCCCTTGGCCCGCTGGTCCTTGCGCGGCACCGAGGCAAACACATCCGCAACGAAGAACGCCAACTTCGCCCGGACACGGTTCACTTCATGTGCGTCCACGCATCCAACATGCTCTTGATCAGCACAAACAGGAAGACCTAACGGAGTCCTAATAATGCTCCGGATCGAAATGATCACTTGACAGCATGGAGAGGATTCTGGCCGCCCACGCCGCGGGTGGCAACGCTTGCTGACTGCACAGGACGCGGAGGTTCAGAACACCCACTCAGGCGCTCCGGCGCATGCCCGCTGAGGCGAGCACCACTGTCGGCAGCGAAACCAGGACTGCCCATCCCAGGCGGCGGTTCTGGTAGGAGGCGCACGTCGCGTCCACGCCGTCTTCCATTGATCCACGAGCGGGGCCCCGTTCGCTGCCGAGGATGGAGCGGCACTCGGAGCGGGGGTACGACGAGCCGAGGTCCGGCGGGCTGGTCAGCAGCCACACGATCACGCCGGTTCCGGCACACGCCAGAAGCCACACGATTGTCTTGTTCATGCCGTGACTTTAGACCTGCGGCCTCGTCCCGCCCCGCCGGCCGGTACGCCATCGACGACAACCGGCGCCTGGCCGCGCCTATGCCGTGCCGCTGGGGGAATGCTCGTCTGCGGGCACGAAGCCCTCAGGCAGAGGGATCGCGAACTTCTGGCACAGCAAGGGCACGTCGTGGCGATCGACATCACGAGCCGGGTAGCCGGTATGCCAGCGCACCGCCCACTCGGCCGACTCACACCGCACCGCCGTGCCGGCAATCGAACCATGCCCGGCGAGTGCTTCAGCTGGGAAAGGGCCGCCATCCACCACGGATCCGTAGTGCAGTGATCCGTCCGCGAGCGGCTCGTAGAGGTGCAAGTCGATCCGCAGCCGAACGCCGTCGTGCAACACGAAGTTCCACGGCCTGTCACCAGGCCACGGGAAGATCCGGTCGACACCAGCCTCAGCGAACGCGACGAACAACGGCTCGAGATGTGCGGCCGGCGCCCATACGTCAAGGTCGGAATGCTCCCGCGTCTGCTTCCCGAGCAGCGCATCCACGCCCCACCCGCCCCCGGGTTCTCCGTCCAGCGCCGCCCGCAGTTCGCTGTCCCGGGCGGCGGCTCCGGTCAGAGTCCGGACGGTTTTCCCGATCGCCGCGGCGGCTGCCTCGGCGGTGTGGTCCTTTCGCAAGCGATCACCGGCCGCGCGAGTCACACACCGGCCTTGCGTGACACGGGCGAGTTACTGAGCCGAGGGGGCCGACCCGGCTCCGACCGCGGAGAGCCAGGCGTCGGCGATCAGGCGGTGCCCCAACGGGGTCGGGTGGACGCCGTCGTGGGCAAGGTCGGCCGCCGCGTGGTCCCGGGCGGCGCGTTGCAGGACGAGATCGGCGCGGACCACCTGGGCCTCGTGATGCGTGGCGGCCTGCAGCACGGCGTCGATACGAGGATCCAGGTCCTCGAACCAGGCTTCCTGCCCTGGCTCCACCGGCAGGAGGAACGGGGTGATGACGACCAGCCGTGGCGAGAGCCGCCGTGTGGTGTCGGCCAGCAGACGGTCCAGGCAGGCGTGGAACTCGGCGACGGGACTGAGCACGCCCCGGTCGTAGCGTCGCCAGGTGTCGTTGATGCCGATCTTGACGGTGAGCACGGTGGGTTTCTCGTCGATGACGTCGGTCGTCCAGCGGGCTTCGAGGTCGTACACGCGATGGCCGTTGACCCCCCGGTTGAGGATCCGGGGCCCGGGCGTGCTCTCCGCGCGCTCGCGCAGGCTCCGGGCGATCTCGCTCACGTAGCCGTTGCCGAGGGAGGAGCCGTCCGTGCGGTCGCGGCCCGCGTCGGTGATGGAGTCACCGATGAACAGGAGGGTGTCGTCGTGCGTGAAGTGCATGTCTGCCGTCCTGGCGTCGGAGGGGAGGAGAGCCGGGGAGGTGAGTGGGCAAGCCGTGCTGATGGGGCGGTCCTCGTCGAGCGTCCGGAGGTGGTCGACTACGGCTGTGCGGACAAGGTCTGTCCGGCAGCTTGCCGTAGTACGGCCGCCTCGCGTGCCAGGACCTCGGGGGCGTCGCCGGGGACGAACTCCAGGAGCGCGTCGACGCCTCGACCGTTCAGCAGGCCGAGGGCGACGGTCCACAAGCCCTGGCGCTCCACCAGGGGAAGCCGTGTGTTGCCCGGCCACCATGAGAACGCGTGGACGGCGGCGACCCGGTCGCCCAGTTCGATGAGCCCGGCGAGAGCCTCCTCGTCGGGGACGTCGAGCGGCGGCTGCCAGTACGTGTGGAGGTTCTCCGCATCCACCTCGTCGAGCAGCCGGACGGTCGAAGTGACCGAGTCGGTGAGGGTGTTGCCGTGGAACTCGGTCGCGAGGGTGAGGCCGTGGTCCGCGGCGATCCGGGCGGCCTCCCGCAGGCGGCACACCGTCCCGTGCCGCTCGTCCGGCAGGACGTGTCGCGATCCGGTGCCTCCCGCCCAGACGCGGATCCGTTCCGCCCCGAGCGTCGCCGCGGCCCGGGCGACGGCGGGGAACGCGGCCGGTTCCCCGGGGGAGGCGCGGAAGTAGGAACCGTAGGAGCAGCACGTGAGTCCGTAGCGGTCGGAGATCTCGCGGACCGCGCGGACGGTGGCGGGGTCCTCCGCGGGGGCGTGCACGTCCGCGCCCCACTCGACGACCTCGAGGCCCGCGTGGACGGCGTACCGCGCGACGTCGACGGCGGGCAGTCGGCGGAAGGTGACCGAGCAGAGGCCCAACCGGGTCCGTCCCGCATCCGGAGGGGCCGGTGGGTCGGCCGGGACGGGGTCTGGTCTGCCGGCTGGGCTGTTCGTCCCGGGCATGGTGCTGGCTTCCTTCCGTGGTGGAGCGGGTGGGGTGAAGCGGCCGCCCCCCACGGGCAGCCGCTTCAGAGGAGGACCTCGGATCGGTCCGCGTGCGCTCAGGGGGCGTTGGGCCCCACGTCCGACGCCGTGAGCGGGTGACGCAGCGCGGTCGCCGTGGCGTACTCGTCCGCCCCGATGTCCCGGACGCTGCCGCGCTGGTCCCCGTCGACGTCGTCGGTGACGGGCGTGCCGGCGAGGGTGGCGGCGCCGATCGCGGGGCTGGCGGAGGTCAGGCGCATGACCCCGTCGGTGCCCTGGGCGAGGCGGGGGTCGGCCCGGGTGAAGCCGCCGGCGGGGATGTTGCCGTTCGAGGCCGCGCCCCACAGCAGGTTGCTCTGCCAGGTGAAGCCGGTGGTGGCGCCCATGGCGACGAGGCTGCCGGTGTCGCCGACGAGCAGGTTGTCGGCGACGACGACGTTCTGCGGCTCGTAGGTCCGGGTCTCGCCCGACAGGGTCTCCGTGTTGCCGATCAGGGAGTTGTGGGCGACCAGCGCGCGGTCGCAGGCGTCGTTGCCCCGCCGCTCGTCCTCCGTCTCGCCCTCGTGATGGTCGCGTGTGGTGCCGCTGCCGATCACCAGGGCGCGGCCGGACAGACCGCTGACGTAGTTGTTGAGGATCTTGTGGTCGTTGCCGTAGACGCGGATGCCCTCCTTGCCGCCGATCAGATGGTTGCTCTCGACGGTGGAGCGGTTGCCGTGGCGCAGGACGATGCCGCCGACGCTGTCGCGGATCGTGTTGTACCGGACGGTGTTGTCGGAGGACTTCACGGAGATGGCTTCGGGATCGCCGTCACAGCGCTCGAAGAGGTTGTACTCGACGAGGGCGTGGGCGCTGGACAGGGCCCGGCCGCTGACGCCGAGCCGGATGGGCTCGCCACCGTTGGACCCGCCGAAGCTGTGGTCGGAGAAGTGGTTCCGCAGGATGTGCAGGTTCTGGGCCATGTCCGTGGAGCCGGGGCCGTCGACGACCAGGAAGATGCCCGCGGTGGTCTTGTCGTGGAAATGGTTCCGGTCGATCTTCGAGTCGTTGGACCGTACGACGACCCAGTAGGGGTCCCCGGTGTCGGCGAACTGGAAGTCGTTGCGGGTCAGCCGGATCGCCGAGCAGTCCGCGGGCAGTTCGAGCGTGGTGCTCTGCCGGAAGGCGAAGCCGCTCAGGGTGATGTTGCTGGAGTTGCTGAGCACGAAGCCGCGCTCGCCCTTCAGCACGGCGCCGCCGCGGCTCTGGGACACGATGGTGATCGGTGCGCTGGTGGTGCCGTGCTTGCCGGAGATGGTGAGGGCGCCCCCGGACGGGACGGTGTAGGTGCCGTCGGCGACGACGATCCGGTCCCCGGGCGCGGCCTTGTTGATCGCGTTCTGCAGTGCGGTCAGCGACGAGACGGGGATGTCGGCCGCCGACGCGCTGGTGGTCAGCGCGGTGCCGACGGGGACGGTGGCGAGTGCGGCCACGGTGGCGGTTCTGAGGAACGTACGACGGTGCATGGTGCCTCCTTCAGGGGTGGGGGAACAGGAGTTCAGGGGGCTTCGGGGCCGACATCGGCCGGAGTCAGGGGGCCGCGCCCCGAAGTGCGAGGGGAGTACTCGTCGGCGCCCACGTCGCGGAGCCGGCCGCGCGGCTGACCGTCGATGTCGTGGGTGACGGGCGGCCGGCGGAGGGTGCCGGCGTCGATCGCCGGGCTGTCGGCGGCCGGGCGGGCGATCCCGTACGCGTCCTTCACGAGGCGCGGGTCGGTCCGGACGCCGCCCGTCGCGGGCATGTTGCCGTCGTCGGCGGCGCCCCACAGGATGTTGCCCGACCAGGTGAAACGCACGGTGGCGGCCATCGCGACCAGTTGCCCGGTGTCCGAGACGAACAGGTTGTCGGCGACGGCGACGTCCCGGGGCTCGTGCGGGCGCTGGCTCTCGCCGGAGAGTGTGCCGGTGTTGTTCACCAGGGTGTTGTGGGCGATGAGGACGCGATCGGGGGCGTCGTTGCCCCGGCGCGCCTCGGGTGATTCGCCGGGCAGGTGGTCACGCTCCGATCCGCTGCCGATCACCAGGGCGCGCCCGGACAGGCCGGCGAGGTGGTTGTTGACGATGACGTGGTCGTTGCCGTAGATCCGGATGCCCTCCGTCCCGTCGAGGAGGTGGTTGGCGTCGATCCGGTTGCGGTTGCCGTGGCGCAGGACGATGCCGCCGAGGCTGTCGCGGATCGTGTTGTGCCGGATGACGTTGTCGGAGGACTTCACGGAGATGGCTTCGGGGTCGCCGTCGCAGCGCTCGAAGAGGTTGTGCTCGACGATCGCGTGGGCGCTGGACATGGCCCGGGGGCTAACGCCGAGCCGGATGGGCTCGCCGCCGTTGGACCCGCCGAAGGTGTGGTCGGAGAAATGGTTGCGGTGGATGTGGACGCGCTCGGCCATCTCGTCCGTGCCCGCTCCCTCCACACCGAGGTAGATCCCGAGCGTGCTCTTGCCGTGGAAGTGGTTGCGGTCGACCGTGCTGTCGTCCGCGCGCACCATCACCCAGTGCAGGCCCTCGATGTCCGCCAGCTGGAAGTCGTTGCGGGTGAGTCTGATGTGGGAGCAGTCCGGGGGAACGTCCAGGGTGGTGCTCTGCCGGAAGGCGAACCCGCTGAGGGTGATGTGGCTGGACGCCTCGAAGGTGAAGCTCTGTTCGCCCTGGAGGACGACACCGCCCCGGGTCTCGGCGGCGATGGTGACGGGCGCGCGGTCGGTGCCGCGCTTGTTCCGGATGAGGAGGGGAGCGCCCGCCGGGACGGTGTAGGTGCCGTCGGCCACGACGATCCGGTCGCCCGGCCGCGCGCGGTCGACGGCTGCCCGGAGCTCGTCCAGGGTGCGCACCGTCGCGCGGGTCGTGAGGGCGCCGGCGGTCGGCAGGGCGCCGGCGGGAGCGGCGGTCAGTGCCAGAGCTGCCGCGGTGCTCATGAGGAAGGTGCGGCGCTGCATGAGGCCTCCGTGAGGGTGCGGTGGACGGGCCTGTGGGGGACGGGGGTCAGGCCTCGGCGGAGTTGTCGAGGAACAGTTCGATGACGGGGACGGGGGTGTCGGGGCGGCGTACCGGGAGCTGGAGCGTGAGCGTTCCGGCGGGCTGTCCGCCCATCTCGGTGTTGACCGCGGGCCGGTCCGGCTCGATGTGGACCGGCATGATCTCGGAGGCGTCGTCGAGGAGTTGGGCGTACCGCACCCGGCCGGCGAGCCCGGGAAGGTGCAGGTGGCGCAGCGGCCAGGCGAACAGGTGGACGTAGAGGCGGTCGCCGCGCTGGGTGTAGCGGCACTCGGCGGGAGCGGTGTACGGGGACGGGCCGCAGCCGCGCACGGACCGTTCGTGCAGCCCCATCCACCGGCCGATCTCGCCCAGCACCTCGGTGTCGCGCGGATCGAGATCGCCCCGGCCGTTGGGGCCCACGTTGAGCAGCAGGTTGCCGCCCTTGGACACCCCGTCGACGAGCATGCGGATCAGCAGGTCCGCGCTCTTGCGGTCGAGGTTGTCGCGGTCGTAGCCCCAACTGCCGTTCACTGTCTGACAGGCTTCCCAGGCCACGGGCCGCCCGTTCTCGGTCATCGGGCCGGACGGCTGGTACTGCTCGGGGGTGACGAAGTCGCCGGGCAGCCCGGTCCGGTCGTTGACGAGCACGTGCGGCTGGAGCTCACGGACCGTCTCCAGGAGCTTCGGGGAGTCCCAGTCGTCGGGCCCCTTGCCGCCCCACCAGGTGCGTCCGGCGTAGGAGAAGTCGAAGAACAGGTAGTCGACGCGCCCGAACGAGGTCAGCAGTTCGCGGACCTGGCCGTGGAGGTAGCGCTGGTAGTCGTGGATGTCCCGGTCGGCGTGGGCGGCCTTGAACTCCTCGTCGTCGCGCTGCGGATGGGTGCCGTCGACGGGGAAGGACGGGTGGTGCCAGTCGATCAGCGAGTAGTAGAGCCCCACCTTGAGGCCTTCGGCCCGGCACGCCTCGGCGAACGGGCCGACGAGGTCACGGCCGTACGGGGTGTTGGTGACCTTGTAGTCGGTCAGGGCGCTGTCCCACAGGCAGAAGCCGTCGTGGTGCTTGGTCGTGAGGACGACGTAGCGCATGCCGGCGGCCTTGGCGGTCCTGGCCCACTGGACCGGGTCGTAGCGGTCGGGATCGAAGTGGTCGAAGTAGACCTGGTACTGCTCGTCGGTCAGCCGCTCCCGGTTCTTCACCCACTCGTGCCGTGCGGCCAGGGAGTACAGGCCCCAGTGGACGAACATCCCGAACCGGGCGGTGGTGAACCAGGCCGGATCCGGAGCCGCTTCGGGAGCCGGGGGAGCGGACAGCTGTGCTGCGGCGACAGACGACACGGGGCATCGTTCCTTCTCGTGCACGGGCGGGACGGGCGCGGAACCGAGGGGGTCAGCCCTTGAGAGCGCCGGAGGACAGGCCGCTCACGAAGGAGCGCTGGAAGAACAGGAAGACGATCACGGACGGCAGTAGGGCCAGCAGCGAGGCGGCCATGACGACTCCGGGTGTGACGGCGGGGTCGATCCGCAGGGTCCGCAGCGCGAGCGGGAGCGTGTACGAGGAGGAGTCGGTGGAGACCAGCAGCGGCAGCAGGTACTGGTCCCAGATCATGGTGAAGCCGAACACCCCGATGACGCCCAGCGCGGGCTTGCACATCGGCAGGATGATCTGGGCGAAGATCCGCAGGTCGCCGGCGCCGTCGATGCGCGCGGCCTCCTCGAGCTCGCGGGGCACGTCCTTCATGAACTCCGTCATCACCAGGATGGAGAAGCCCCAGGCGCCCAGGGGCACGATCATCCCGGCGAGGGTGCCGACCAGATTGAGGTGGACGACCGGCAGGTCGGACAGGATCAGGGACAGCGGCAGGGCGAGGATCTCCTCGGGCAGCATCAGCGTCGCCAGGATCGCGACGAGGACCAGCGCCATGCCGGGGAACTTCTTCCGGGCCAGCGCGTACCCGGCCAGCACGGACACCGTGACCTGGAGCAGCAGGCCGAAGCCGACCACGAGGAACGAGTTCAGCAGATAGGCGAGCACCCCCTGGTCGAAGGCGATCCTGAAGTTGTCGAGCGTGAGCCCGGAGGGGACGACGCTCAGTTGCGTCGGGTCCTTGACATGGCCGAAGGCGCTGACGAGCAGGGCGAGCAGCGGCCCCGCGAAGACGATCAGGACTAGAAGGTAGACGACGGCCTTGAGGATCCGTCCGCCGGCGCCGCGGCTCTCGGTCAGGCCCAGCGCGGTCTCGGTGTGCGCACTCACTTGCTCTCCCTGCGCCGCAGCAGTTGGACGACGACGGTCAGGATCAGCGTCGCGACGAACAGCAGGACGGCGCCCGCCGCTCCGACGCCGAGCCGGTTCTGCTCGAGTCCGAGCTTGTAGATGAGGGTCATGACGACCTCGGTGGAGCCGTCCGGGCCACCGTTGGTCAGCAGGAACACCTCGGTGAACACCCGCAGTCCGCGGATCGCGGCGAGGATGAACAGGATGGAGAAGACCGACCGCAGGCCGGGCACGGTCACGTGCCACACCCGCTGCCACCGGGACGCGCCGTCGACCTTCGCGGCCTCGTACAGACCGCGGTCCACACTCGTCAGACCGGCGAGGAAGATCATCATGTCGTAGGGGGCGCCCCGCCAGATCCCGGTGAGCATGATCGAGGCCATCGAGGTGTCCGGGTCGTTGATGAACCCCGAAGGGCCCCAACCCACCAGTCCGAGCAGGGAGTTCAGCATGCCGTCCCCGGTCGGGTGGTACATGACGCGCCACAGCTCGGCGACGACCGCGATCGGCACCACCACCGGGAGGAACGCCGCGGAGCGCACGAATCCGAGCCGGCGGCTCTGCCCCTCCATCAGCAGGGCCAGAGCCAGGCCCAGCGCCATCGAGCCGGCCGTCTGTCCGGCGGCCAGGACGACCGTGTGCCAGGTGGCCTCACGGAACCCGGTGGACCCGAGCACCGTGGCGTAGTTGTCGGTGCCGACCCACCTGTTCCCCAGGTACGGCTGGACGTCCTGGAAGGACATGGTCAGCGCGTTCGCCATGGGGATGAACTTGAAGTACAGGAAGAGGATCAGCGCGGGGGCCAGGAACAGCCAGGGCGTCCACCATCGGCCGGACCTGCGGTCGCGCCTCCGGCGGCCGGCGGCCGCGCCGCCGCCCGGCTTGCGCACACCGGGCACACCGGGAGCGGCGGCCGAGGCGGCCGCCGGTTCGGCCTGGTCGAGACTCATGACGCGGAGATCCCCTGCTCCTCGAGGATGCTGGCGAGCTGCTTGTCGAGCTCACGGAGCTTGGTCCCGGTGTCCAGGCCGCAGTCGGCCATGAGGGCGTTCAGGGTGTCGGCCGTCGCCTGGCGCACCGGGGTCCAGTTCGGAATGGACGGCGCGTACCGGCCGGAGTCCTGGTACGCCTGTGCGTACGTCTTCCAGCGGGGGTCGGGGCGCACCTGGGAGATGTCCACGGACTTGTTGACGGGAAGCTGCACGGTGTAGGCGGTGTCGCCCTCCATGCCCGTCTTCTGCCCCTCTGCCGAGACGGCGAAGGAGGCGAACGCGTCCTGGCCGGCCCGGTTGTCGGAGCCCGCCATCAGGTAGACGGAGCCGCCCTCGGCCAGGACGGTGGAGTCCTTCGGCCCCTTGGGCATCGGCACGACCTCGTACTTGTCCTTGCCGAGGGTCTCGTCGAAGCGGGGCAGCAGGTAGGGGCCGACGACGAACATGCCGGTCTTCCCGGACTCGAACGTCTCGTTCGTCGGCGGGGTGTCCATGGTCACGGCGCCGGGCTGGACGGCCTTGTCCTTGCAGCCCAGGTCGCGGAACCACTGCACCGCCTCGGCCGACGCCTTGCTGGTCATCGCCGGCTTGTACGTGCCCTTGCCCGCTTCGGTGATGAAGTCACCGCCCGCGGCCCACAGGAAGCTGGAGAAGTACCAGGAGGCGTAGCCGCGCTTGGTGGACAGCGGGGCGGCGAGGCCGGCCGTGTCCTTCTTCCCGTCGCCGTCGGGGTCCCGGGTGGTGAAGGCCTTGGCCATGGCGGCGAAGTCGTCCCAGGTCTCGGGGACGTCCAGCTTCAGCTTCTGCCGCCAGTCCTTGCGGATGAGCAGCGCGGACGCCTGCGCCGAGTACGGCAGCCCGTACTGCTTGCCGTCCACACTCTTGCCGGAGTCCAGGCCCTGCGCGGTGATCTGATCACTGTCCTCGACCTTGTCGAGGTCGATCTCCCGCAGCAGCCCCTGACTGTGCATGGCCCCGAGCTGCGTCACGTCGTTCATGACGATGTCCGGGAGCTTCTTCTGCGCCGCCCGCTGCTGCAGCTTGGTCTCGAAGTCGTCGAAGATGGCCGTGACCTTGACCTTGTAGCCCGTGGCCTTCTGGAAGGCGGCGGCGAGCTTGACCGCGCCCTGCTCGCCGGGCCCGCCCGGCGTCGTCCTGGTCCAGAGCTCCAGGGTCGCCTTCTTGTTCTGCTTGGCGTCCACTCCCGCAGGCCCGGACGAACAGCTGGTGAGGACCAGCGCCGAGGCGAGGACACCGGCACCGACCCATCGCGATCTCTGCATGACAACTCCCGTTTCGCCGCATCACAGTTGGCCTGGAAAGCGCTTGCTGGGAACGTAGTGGGGTCGGAAACGACGGTCAATACTCCGATGAATCTCAAAGTGCTTTACGCGGCCGAAACATCTGCCGAGGGGGCGGCCGGTGGGTGGGTGTTCGTGTGTGCGGGCATACCAAAGGCGCTCTCGTCTCCGTAACATCCTTGCTCTGAAAGGTATTTGAGACGTCAGAGCAGTGGGCCGGTCCGGCGTGGGAGAGCGGGTGTATGGCCGCCGTCGTCGTCGGGCGGAGTGCGGCAGGATGTCCGAGATTCTCGCTAGGACCCTCCAGTCATCCGATGTATGGTCCCTGCCAGCTGTAAGGCATGCGCATCAAACAAGCCACACCAAGGTGCATCGCCTGATCGCACGTTTTCGCACACACCCGAACCCGGGGGAGTGGCTGCCTCGCCGCCCGCCCGCCCTCCGGATCTGCCCGAGGAGACCCGCCCGGCATGAACGCACCGGCCACCGCCCCCACCGCCCTGCTGGTCATGGAGAAGGAACGCCGGGAGGACGTCTATCCGCCCGAGGTGCTGGCCGGGATCGGCCGGCTCGTCACCTGGCAGGCACCGCCGCGTACGCGAGAGGAGCTCGCCGCGGCCCCTGATGTGCTGCGGGACGTCGACGTCCTGCTCACCGGCTGGGGCGCGCCCGTCCTGGACGCCGCACTGCTCGAGCGGGCTCCCCGGCTGCGGGCCGTGTTCGTCGCGGCGGGATCCGTACGACACCTGACCACCCCCGCCTTCTGGGCGCGCGGCATCCCGATCGTCTCGGCCGCCGCGGCCAATGCCGTTCCGGTGGCGGAGTTCACCCTCGCCCAGGTCCTGCTCGGCCTGAAGCAGGCGCACCGCATCGCCCGGGACGTCGCGAGCGACCGGCGCTTTCCGCGCGACCCCGAGGTCCCGGGCGCGTACCGGGCACGGGTCGGCCTGTGGGGGCTCGGCCACATCGGCCGTCTCGTCGCCGGGCACCTCGCCCGCTTCGACCTCGAGGTCGTCGCCACCGATCCCGCGGCGTCGCCGGAGACCGCCCGGCAGGCCGGCGTCCGACTGGCCGACCTCGACGAGCTCTTCGCCACCTGCCAGGTCGTCAGCCTCCACGCGCCCCAGCTGCCCGCGACCGAGGGCGCCATCGGGGCGCGGCTGCTGGACTCCCTGAGGCCGGGCGCGACCCTGATCAACACCGCGCGCGGCGCGCTGATCGACGAACCGGCCGCCGTACGGGTCCTGCGGGCCCGGCCGGATCTCACCGCCGTCCTCGACGTCACGCATCCCGAACCCCCGGCCCCGGACTCGCCCCTGTTCACGCTGCCCAACGTCGTCCTGACCCCGCACATCGCGGGCGCCCTGGGCACCGAACGCCACCGCCTCGGGCAACTCGTGCTCGACGAACTGCGCCGCTTCACCCTCGCCGAGCCGCTCCGGCACGCCCTCGACCCGGCCCGCGCCGCGTCGCTCGCCTGACGACGCCCTCGACGCATCGGCCGCCGGACGCCTGTGCGCGCTCGGCAGCCGATGCCGGGCGGCACCGGGTCCGTGCCGCAGCTCGATCGGGCCTGCCCTCATGGCGCACCTCAGGTCTTTCCGTCCCGAGTCGGTGGACTCCTTGCGACCCTCACCTTCCCGTGCGCCGTCGCCGTGCCGTCGCCTCTCCGCTATCGCCCGGTCGCCGTTTGGCTTCCGTCCCTTCTGAGCTGCGCGTTCGCCTCTCATACCGGCGCCCGGGGAGCTTCAGCGGACCGCGTTCATGCTCGGCGAGGAGGCGTCCCGGGCCTTGCGCACCGGCTTGCCCGTGCCGTCCGCAGGGACGGACCAGACGTCCGAGGAGCCGCGCGCCCGCCCGGGCAGGGCGTAGGCCACGGTCCCGTCGTCCAGCCACGCGGCCTGGTCGTCGACGCTGCGTGTCTCCGCCAGCGGGGTGTCGCGCCGCGTCCTGAGGTCGAGGACGTGCAGCCGCCAGGGATCCGAGCTCCCGTCCCGCACCCGCTTCTTGTACGCGATGCGGGTGCCGTCGGGCGACAGCGACGGGCACTCGACGTTCTCCCGCAGGGCGCGCGCCGTCCAGGCCTTCAGATCGCCCTCCACCAGATACGTCTTCCCGCGCGTCGCCACCGTCGCGTAGAAGCGGTTGTCGTCCCGGGCGAACGTGATGCCCCAGTAGTTCACGTCGGACGCGCTGTAGCGCCGTCCGCCGAGCGTGAGCTGAAGGGTCTCGACGTTCTTGATGAGGTAGCCGGTCCGCGTGTCGAGGATCCCGCTGCGGGTGGAGAACGAGCCGCCGGAGTACGAGTCGCCGCTGACGAACACCGTCCAGGAGACCATCCGACCGGACGGAGAGATCCGGGCCCGGTTGGGCGTCCCGCCGAACGTGACCGTGCGCCGCGGACGCAGCGACCGGTCCAGGACGATCGCCTGGGTGCGGGGCGGGATGCCCGGCTTGGTGGTGAGGCACACGGCGCCGGTGCCGCTCGCGTAGAAGCGGCGGCAGGACAGAGCGGTCTTCCGCGGGCCCCGCTCGCCGAGCGCGGCGACCTTTCCGTCGGCCGTCCGGACGTACAGGCCAGGGGTGTTGTCGAGAGTGAGGTGCGAGGAGCCGGCGGCGGGCCTGTCGCGGCCGACGGCCCGGACCGTGTAGACGACGGCGAACGCGGCCAGTACGGCGGCGGCCAGGGCGACGGCGCCGAGCCGGGCGCGCGGGGAGAGTGTGGGGGTCATCCGGACTCCCTCGGGTGCGCGGGCAACAGGAAACGGGCGAGAAGGAGGCCGGCCGCCAGCCCGGCGGCGGCGAGTGCCAGCGCGGCCTGCATGCTCCAGAGCGTCCACGCGGCGCCGAACAGCACCGAGGCCAGCAGCCGCCCGACCGCCTGCCCCGACTGCAGCAGCGCCAGACCGGCCGCCCGCTGTTCCTCGGGTACGACCGGGCCGCCCAGGGCCATGAGGACTCCGTCGGTGGCCGCGTAATAAGTGCCGAGCAGCACCAGCACGCAGACTGTCAGCGGCCACCCCGGTGCAGGGGAGAAGAGGACCAGACAGACCCCGAGCAGCCCCAGGTGGCCGCACAGATAGGGGATCCGGCGGCCCACCCGGTCCGCCGCCCGGCCGATCGGCACGGCGAGGAGCAGGTAGACGGCGGCGCTGCCCAGCGGAAGCAGGGGGAAGTAGACCGTGTCCAGGTCGAGACGCTTCTGCAGGACGAGATAGAGGAAGCCGTCGCCGACCGACACCAGACCGAGCAGGGACGCGGTGACCAGCACGCGACGGAACGCGGGCACGGCGGGCAGCCGGAGGACCGCACGCAGGGTGGACGGACGGGACGCGGAGACCGCGGGCGACGACCGCTCCGGTACGAACGCGTACAGGAGCACCACGCCGAACAGGCCGAAGCAGAAGCTGACGAGGAACACGACGTCGTACGCGTCCACCGCCAGCCACAGCAGCGCGAAGGCCGCCAGCGGGCCCAGCAGCGCACCCGTCGTGTCCATCGCACGGTGCACACCGAAGGCGCGGCCGAGGTCCCGCTCGGCGCAGGACAGCGAGATCATCGCGTCGCGCGGCGCCGTCCGCACGCCCTTGCCGACCCGGTCGGCGGCGAGCGTCGCCGACAGCGCCGCGGTGGAGCCGCCGGCGAACAGCAACCCCAGCTTGCACAGCGCGGACAGGGCGTAGCCGGAGCCCGCGACGAGCCGGTGGCGCTGCCGGCGGTCGGCGAGATGCCCGCCGGCCAGGCGGACGACGGCCGAGACGCCGGTGTACAGCCCGTCGAGAAAGCCGAACTGCAGGGGATTGAGCCCCAGTTGGAGGACGAAGTAGAGAGGAAGAACCGCGGTGACCATCTCCGAGGAGATGTCGGTCACCAGACTGACCGCACCGAGCGCGACGACCGTGGAGGCGACACGGGTGCGGCGCGCGGGGGGTTCGAGGGCGGCGGGAGCGGTCGAGGACGGTCCGCTCCGGCCGGCGGCGAGATACATGAGAACTCCCGGGAAGCGCCCCGGACGTGCCCGTGCTCACGGACGCGCCCGGGGCGCCGGTGTCGGCCGGTCAGTGGCAGGAGTACGTGGGGCTGGTGTCGAGCACCGTTCCGTCCGTGCCGACGAACTGCGAACGGAACCCGGTGTCGGTGAAGTCGAGCTTCAGCACACCGAACTTGTCCCAGATGCGCTTCGCGCTGTTGGGCTGGACCGTGTCGCCGGCGCCGTACAGATCCTTGCCGCCCGCACCGCCGATGATCTCGACGATGCCGTTCGGGTCGGCCTTGGCGTCCCGGGTCTGCGGGGCGAACCGCTCGTAGTGGTGGTCGTGCCCGTTGAGCACCAGTTCGGCGCCGGCCGACTCGAGGAGCTCCCACACCGGCCGGCTCACCGGCACGTTCCCGTGGTCGCCGGAGCTGAACAGCGGCTCGTGCCAGTACGCGGCCACGCACTTCTTTCCGTTCGAGGCCAGGTCGGCCTTGAGCCAGTCGATCTGCTCGCGCTCGTCGAAGCGGTTGGAGTTGAGCGCGACGAAGTGCCAGTTCCCGCGGTCGTACGAGTACCACATCTTGCCCTGCGGAGTGGCGCGGGAGCCGAAGTACTCGCGGTAGGCCTTCTCGTCCCGGTTCTCGTAGTCGTCGTAGGACTCGTGGTTGCCCGGCACCGGGTACGTGTTCGCCTTGAAGCGGCCCCAGGACTTGTCGTAGTAGTTCTTGAAGTCGGCGAGGTGGGCGTCGTCGTACTGGTTGTCGCCCAGGGTGAGGTAGAAGTCCGGGTCGATGGCCTCGGCCCGGTCGGCGGTCTTGAAGTGCTGGCAGCCCGCCGCGTCCTGGTCGCACCGGTCGGCGATGTCACCCGCGCCGACGACGGTGAACGCCCCGGCGGGCGGGTCGGTCGGCGGATCGGTCGGGCCGGGGCCCGAGCCGCTCGTCCCGTAGGCCTCCACCTCGAACAGCGAGTAGCCGTACGCGGTGCTGCGCGCCGTCCCGTACACCCGCAGGTAGCGGCCCTTGCCGCTCAGGCCGGTCCACTCGTCCGTGCCGCCGTTGCCGTTCGCCTCGACGGCGAGCGGGCTCCAGGACGTGCCGTCGGCGGATATCTCGACCCGGTAGCCCTTGGCGTACGCGGCCTCCCACAGCAGCTTCACCCGGGAGACGGTGGAGTTCTCGCCGAGGTCGACACGGAGCCACTGCGGGTCCGCGCCCTCCTTGCTGGCCCACCGGGTGCCGGTGTCGCCGTCGACCGCCCGGCCGGCCGTGAGCGTCGCGTCCTCGTCGGAGGACGAGCTCGCGGGCCTGCCCCGGGAGATCAACTGCTCCTGCCCGCCGCCCGGTTCGGTTGGTGAGGGGGTCGGGGAGGATCCCGTCGAGGGATCGTGCGTGATCTCGAACGGATCCCCGTAGACGTGCCAGGCCAGGGGTGTGTTCAGGCGCAGGTTCCCCTGGTCGAGGAAGACCCGCTGCGCGGTGTCCACCCGGCTCGTGTCCTCGTGCGCGGCCTCCTTCTTCATCTCCACCACACGGGCGTCGAGGAACGCGTTGAGGTACGCGGTCTCGTCACCGCCCTCGGCCGGAGTGTCGGCCTCGGTGCGGGCCGCGGCGCGGATCGAGTCGAAGCCCTCCTGGCCGTGCATCACGATCGCGTCGTAGTAGGCGAACTGGCCCAGCTCCTGGAGGTGGTCCCCCTTGGCCCGGGAGACGGCCGGGTCGAAGTAGACGCGGTCGCGTTCGTGTTCCTGTGCCGCCTGGAACTGCGAGGTCTGCGCGGCCTTCTTCCACGCGTCGGTGAAGCCGGGGTCGAGGCCTTCGTGCGAATCGGAGCCGTCGACCTCGCGCAGGGCCGGCAGGTACGCGGCCAGCGGATTCTGGGGCACCTGCTCGGTGTAGTACTCGACGAGGTCGAGCATGTCGTGGGTGCCGGAGCAGAATCCGACGATCCCGGCCGTGTAGCCGCGGCCGTCGTCGATGTCCTCGATGTAGGCGAACTGGTCCTTCCAGTCCAGCGAGGAGTTCTCGGCGCTGGACACCAGCTGCATGGCGATCTCCTTCGTCACCGGATCGTCGAGCCCGGTGGGAGCCGCTGCCTGACTGGTGTTCAGGAGAATCACCGCGGGGACGGCGGCGAGCACCATGGCGAGGGCGATCCTGAAGCCGGTCTTGCGCCGGCGTCGGTGAACGGGGGTGCGATGCCGCGTTCCGGGCGGCGCTGAACGCCGTCGCGGAGTGGGGAGTGGCATGTGCTTCTCCGGTTTCTCGTCTGGCCGGGTGCTGCTCGCGCGGGCGGCGTGAGGCAGGCCGACGCGCGGGCCCGGCAGGGGAGTTCGGGGCTGCATGAAGGTGCGGAAGCGTGCTGGACGAGCTGCGGAACGCTGAGCGCTGATCGTCCCTGTCCTGTCCACTGACTGATAGGAACCTTTCCTTTCTATTGGCAGAATCACCCGCTCCGCAAGACGCGTGCGCCAGCTCGTGCGACGAAAGTGGCATGCGGAAGAGGGCAAAGAGGGCGTCCCGGACGCTCCGGGGGTGGATGCCGTCTCTACCGGAGGGGGGTCGCCGGCCCGGAGGTCGCGCCAGGCCGGGGCGAGCGCGGTGAGCAGCAGCGCGGCGGTGAGCGCGAAGGCTCAGGGGTATCCGGTCCGGCTCGCGAGCACTCCGAAGCCGACGGCACCGACGCCCATGCCCGCGTCGTAGGCGAAGTTCCACAGGGCGCTGAGCTTGTTCCTTAACCTCTAGCTCGGCCATATCGTCACTCTTTGGAGTGATTCCAGGGTATGAGGCGGCCTTCCTCGCGATGCTGAACTCAGCTGCTGTATAGGGGAGTTGAGTGGGAAGGCCGTGGGGTGGGTGTGGTGCCGCAGATCGACGGGCGGGAGGCGCTCGCGGAACTGTCCAGCTTCCGGACGGCCTTCTATGGATGTCTGTCCGCGCGTGCGGACGCGTTCTTCGAGCTGACCGACGCGCTGTTGTGTGCGGACGGTCCGACTCGGGCTCCGGTGGAGTGGATCGTGCTCACCGTCGACGTCTCACCGTGGCTGCGGTCGGACGCCGCCTGCTCGCCGGATCGGCTGTTCTGCCTGGTACACGGCCGTAACGGCCGCTCATCGGATCACGTAGTGCCGGGCTGGCCGTACTCGTTCGTCGCCGTGCTCACCCCGGACCGCACCTCGTGGACACAGGTCCTGGACGCGGTCCGGCTGGGGCCGGCCAACGACGCCGCGGCGGTCACTGCCAGTCAGCCGAGGACCGTGGTTGAGCGCCTGATCGCGGCCGGTCAGTGGCAGGACGGTGACCGCGACGTCCTGGTCGTGATGGACGTGGGCTACGACGTGATGCGGCTGGCCTGGGTACTGCGCGACCTGCCGGTGGAGCTGATCGAGCGGCTGCGTTCGGACCGTCTCCTGCGACGGCCCGCGCCCTCGCTCAAGGAGTACGCCCAGGCCTATCCCCAGGGCGGGTGACCGCCCCGGCACGGCAAGGAGTTCAGCCTGGCCAGGCCCGCCTCCTGGCCCGAGCCGTCCGTGATCACGGTGAACGACACAGCCCGCTACGGCAAGGCCGAGGCCCGCGCCTTGGGACCGACTCCACCCCAAGCTGCAGCAGAGATCCGCATGGATCGACCACGACAGCGATCTCCCCGTCGTCGAGGGCACGTTGATCAGCCTCCACGTCGATCACCTGCCCGGCGACCGTGATGCGCCACCGGTCTGGCTGTGGTCCTCCGTCACCCCCCGGCACCGAACAGCGCGACGAGGTGTGGTGTGTTCACGGCTCGCCACCGCTGCTGGGCAAACTCCACCAGGTTGAAGACCATGGCCGAGGCAGCGGCCGTGCTTCCGGAACCCTTGGCACCCTTGGTGACCTTGGCGCGGAGTCGATCCGTCGCGAAGGAGGACTCGATGGGGTCGTGGTGCTCAGGTGGACTCCGTACCCAGCGGGAGACCGTTGAATGGGAGTGGCGCGTTGGACAGCTACTGCTCCTTGCTGTCGCCGACGGGCCCGGAAGCCTGGCGGTCATCAGCCTGCTCATCGAACTGGGCAGGCTCACCGTGTGCAGCTCATAGGCCCGCTGCCGACACGATCTACTGCAGTAACGCGGCATGCGGCCGCGCTTCTTGTAGGGCAGCCGTTCATCACACCAGGCACACGGTCGCTGGGGCGCCTCCTCCCAGTCTCGCCCTGGTTTGACGTCGCTCCTTGCCGACGGCGGCCTCAGTTGCGGTGGGGGAGCGAGTTGTCAGCACACGTCGGGCAGGTCCCTTTCGGCTGGGGCCCGTGGCGTGGCACGGCGCCTTCGTCGCGGGCCCGACTTCAGGGGGCGGGCGTGCTGACCACACGACCGTCCGCTGGATCGGGGCCGGCACCACGGTGTCTTGATCAGTCCCGTGCGGAGTGCCGGGGCGGGCTGAATCCACCGGTCCTCGCCCATCGACGGGCGAGACGGGCCGGACGACCGGCCCCACGAAGGCGGCAGCAGTGTGACGCCCCTGCGGGGTCGACAGAATTGCAGCGTCACGGGGCTGAGGTGTATCGGCGAGTCGCCAGACCACCGCACGGCACGGACAACAGGCCTCCTGGTGGACCTACTCGGACGCGGCCTGCCGGGCACGGAGCTGGCGGTCGAGCTCGGTGCGGATGTCTGCGGGCAACTCGGCGCCCCGTCCCCACTCGACGACCAGTTCGGCCAGGCGCCGCAGCTTGGTGTTCGTGTGCATGGAGGTCTCCCGCAGTACATCCCAGGCTTCGGCCGGTGTCAGTTGGCCGACGGCGAGGACAACGCCGATGGCCTGGTCGACATCCGCATGTGAGGCCACTGCATGCTTGAGCTGGTGGACTTCGCCGAGCAACTCGTCCACCCTGTCCTCGGCGGCTTCCAGGTGGGCGGCCAGCTCGGACGGCTGCTCGGCATTGGACGTCAACCTTCGCCTCCGAGGACATGGGGGGCTGCGGCGTCGGGTACCCCCACGGTGCCCTGCCCCAGGACGGTCTGCAACCCCTCAACGCGGCGATGACCTGTTCCTTCCGTTGGCACGTCGCACATCCCCGGAAGCGCGTGATCGCGAAATGCCGCATGGCAGGGCGTCGGCCCGAACCCTTGGCAGGGCCCGTCCGAGGTGTGGGCCTTGCCCGGGTGTGTTGGCCGGGGCGTGGCTTGGCGCGTGCTCTGTTCGTTGTTGAGGGGATGGAGAGCAACGAGACCGCGCCCCTGGCCCAGGCTCCGCTTCTGGAGGAGGTGTTGTGAGTAAGCGCCGTGAGCGTTGCGGTTACCGCCCGCGCCCTGCCGCGCCTCCCAGTCCCAGGGGCGGCATGACCGCGTGCGGCTCAGAGGCATGCTGGGGCCGCATTCGCCGACAGACACGGCTCCAGCCCCCGTCCGCTGCCGCCTGACAGAGCGCTCCCGCCGGCCGGGGCCGCAGCGGACACCCACGCGGGGCCGGGGGGAGCCCCCTGTCCCGCGCACACGACGGCCGCTGCCGCGCCATTGACGCTGGCAGCGGCCGTCCTCCTCGCCTACCTTGCGGACCGCGCATACCTGAATGCGCCCTGCTTGACCGTACGCCGGACAGCAGCCGGGGCGGCGTCTGGACGGTCTCGTTCCTGGGCCTTGCTGCCCTCCTTTCCCGGGCTCTGCGGCCATGCGGGGCGTGGGCGCATGAGGAGGCTCGGAGTGGATGTTGCCTAGTGGGGGCTGTTACGCGCGTGTATCGGATATGAAGTACGGGGCGACGCCGTGTCGGGAGACAGCACCGCTCGTGATAGCACGGCCCTCCCCGTGCTATCGCACCACTCCGTTCGCCGAGCCAAAGGATGCGGAAGGATGCCCATCACCGGCAGTGCGAACGGAGGGCCGGAGCCGTACGGTCGGCGATGCGGCTCCGGCCGCCCGAGGACGGCGGACCGGCAACTCCCCGGCACGGCCCCTGGCCCGGCGGCGACGCGCTCCCTAGTGCTGTGACCGCTATGGTTCGCTGGGTTGAGATGGAGGACCGTGGTGTTTGTGGAGATCGTCTTCGTGGGGCTGCCGATCGACCGTGACGAGGTCGAGGAGGCGTTGGAAGCGGCGTTCGAGCTCGACGGCGAGGTCACGGGGGCGGGCAGCGGCATGGGCCATTGCCATCTCGACCTTGAAGTCGCGGAGAGTCTGGAAGCTGCCGTGGCTCTGGAGCGACTGCAGCGCGTGCTGTCCAAACTGGGCGTCGCGGGGTGCGCGACGATGAACGTCAGCCACTGATCAGGCTGCCATCTGGGCTCGTCCGCCCCAGCGGATCCCCTTCTCGCTGCGGATCCGGGCGCGTTCGCGGCGTTCGGCCGCCAGGACATCGCGGTGGCGGGAGTTGGCGTTGCGCCAGCGCAGATAGGCGTGCAGAGCCCTGGTCTGGGCCGTGTGGTTGCGGTGGTTCGAGTTGGCGACGGTGAACTGCCGCAGCGGCCCGCAGTGCGCCTCGATCGGATTCGCCCAGGACGCGTAGGTGAGGGTGAAGCACAGCTCGACCCGGTTCTTCCTGGCCCAGGCACGGATTCTCTCGCCCTTGTGGGCGGACAGGTTGTCCAAGATCACGTAGAGCGGGGCGTCGTCCGGGCGGGCCGCGCGGATCGATCTGAGCGCAGCCAAGGTGTTGCTGGCGCCCTTCTTGCGCGGGCTGACGCCCCACAGGGTGTCGTCGCCGATTGAGTAACAGCCATGGAAGTAGCGGACCCCCGTGGGTGCGGTGATAGGTCGTGGGATGCCCTTCGGGGTGTCCGGAGGCGTTCCAGCCCGAGCCGCCGGTCGGGCGGATTCCCAGGGGTCCGAACTCATCGAATGGGAAGACCCGGCCGGGGAAGCGGTCCAGGACGTGCTCGATCCGGTCAAGCTTGGCGTCGCGGTCCGGGTCCGGGGATCCCTTCCAGGTCTTCGTGCGCTGGAAGGTGACGCCGCGGCGGGCGAGTAGGCACCGTAACGCCTCCCGGCCGATCCGGATCACGCGGCTGTGAACGCGTCGCAGGTAGATGACGAGTTTGCGGATCGACCAGCGCGTGAAGGGCTGGCCGAGCTTGGTCGGGCGGGTGGTGGCCGTCGTGACGACGAAGTCCTCGTCGTCAGGACTGAGCAGGCGGGGACGGCCTCCCGCCCAGCGAGGGTCCAGGCAGGCCAGACAGACTCGTTGAACGGGTGGATCACGTCGCGGACCGTGTCCTCGTCCGCCTGCACCAGCTGGGCGATGACTGGGACGCGGTTCCCGCCGGCCGGGGCCAGCAGGATCATCGCGTGCCGGTGGCGCACCGAACTGGTGCTGCCCCGGCGCACGATCTGCTGCAGCTTCTGCCCTTCCTGGTCGGTCAATCTGCGCACACGGACAGGCTCAGCCACCGCACCTCCACCGGTCGGATCGGACGTCATCGCACGTCCAAGTGCCCCGACCACCAACCCGGCTATCCAACCCGGTCAGAGCACTAGATGATCGCTGCTGTCGTGGACGGCCGCCGGGCATTACCTCGTGCAAGGCTCTCGGAGGGGCCCTGAGTCGACCTTCCCCAAGAAGGTGCCGACCCTTCCGGCCGCGGCACGGAGCACGACCGGCCCTGGAGCCCCTGCTGACGCCAGCGATGGCAGCCTTCCTCACACTGCTCGCCGAAGCCCTGCCCGTGCTCCGATGCAGAGCGCCGCCATCCTGTCTCATCTACGAGCGACGCATACGGAGTTGACGGTCCAGTTCGGCGCGGATCTCCCCAGTGAGTTCACCCGTCTTGCCCCACTCGACCAGCAGCTCGGCGACATGCCGGAGTTTAATGTTGGTCCGCATAGAGAGTTCCCTGAGCACGTCCCACGCCTCGGCCGGGGTCAGCTGCCCCACGGCGAGCACCACGCCGATGGCCTGGTCGACCGAGGCGTGGGAATCCACGGCGTGCTTGAGCTGCGAGATCTCGTCGCGCGATTCCTCGACCTCGGCGCTGACGGGTGGGGCCTCGTCGTCTACAGCGGACTGTTCCGGCGTGGTGGACACCGATATCGCCTCCGGGGGCCAGGGGGCGGGTACGTTGTGCCACCCTGCCCCGACAGACGGTGATCGGCAAGACCTCGCTGGAGCCATCCGTTGGACGATGTGCTGCCAAGATCAGGCCGCTTGCTGGGCACCCGGTGTGGCGTGGTCGCGGACCTGTGCGCAGCTGCGGGTGATCAGGCGTGAGACGTGCATCTGGGAGATGCCGATCTCTTCGGCGATGGCTGCTTGGGTCATGTCTTCGAAGAAGCGCAGGTACAAGATGGCGCGTTCGCGTTCGGCGAGGTGCTTGAGCCCTTCCTTGGCGGTTTCGCGGTCGATGATCAGGTCGTATCCGGGTTCGGTTGCGCCGATGCTGTCGGAGAGGCTGAGGCCCTCGTCGGCGGGGCCGATTTCGGCGTCCAGGGAAAGGGCGTTGTAGCTGTCGAGGGCTTCCAGCCCGTCACGGACTTCGTCGAGGGTCAGGCCGGCGCCGGCGGCGATCTCCTCGATGCCGGGCTCGGCATGCCGTCCGGGCTGGTTGACCAGCTCGCGGCGGGTGCTGCGGACCTTGTTGCGCAGGTCCTGTACGCGGCGGGGGACCCGGACGTCCCAGGTGTGGTCACGGAAGTGGCGGCGCAGTTCGCCGGTGATGGTCGGCACGGCGTAGGGCTCGAAGGCGCCGCGTTCGACCTCGTAGCGGTCGACGGCCTTGACCAGGCCGATGGCCGCGACCTGGCGGAGGTCGTCCATGTTCTCGCCCTTGTTGCGGAACCGGCTGGCGAGGCGGTGGGCCATGGGAAGCCATGCTTCGACCAGCTCGTTGCTGAGCAGGTCGTGTTCGGGGCCTGCCGCGGCGTCGGCGAGCCGCTCGAAGGTTTGCTGGGTGTCGGGGGCGTCGTCGTGCGAGTGGCGAGTAGCCATCAGAAATTGCTCCTCGAGCGCTGGACTCGGCAAGGTGACCGCGAGAAACGCACGGGCCGTGATGTCCGGTGCCGCTGCCTCTCGCTGCGCCTGTTGTCCCAAGCACACGGCTTCGCCTGCCCGGCATGTGAACCGGCAAACGGTCACGTGACTCGTGTGGGGATTAGGTTTCTGAAGTGGACGATGTGCTCGTCGTGGTGATGGGCGTGCCATCTCCGGAACACAGTTGTCCGGGAGCGCCGGCGTTCGGGTCCGTAACCCGGTGCAGGGAGAGGGGAGGGGGTGCGTTCGTCTCTTGCCCTTGATGCGTGTGGCCGTGCGGCGGGGGTACTGAAGTGACGGCAAGGCCTCTGGTGCGAGCGATCGAAGGAGTCCCCATGCTGATGGCGCACCCTGCGGTTCTGAACAACCTGGTAGAGCAGTACGACTCGCTGCGCGTGCTGCACGCGGGCAACGGTGCCGAAGACGTGCGAAACCGCATGGACGACCTCGCGTACATGCTGTGTGTGAGTACCGGCACGCGTGACATCGACTCCGCGCTCATTGCGGCGCGCCACCGGCTGCCTGGCACGGGCGTGGAGGACGACTCTCTGCTTGCCTCGTGAGCGGTGTCCTGGCGGCACGGACGCGGTCGGGGCACGGCTCGACTTCGCGCCGTTCACGCGCGGTTCCGTTTGTCCGGCACTGCCACGGCCCCCCGCCGCATGAGCCAATGAGGCGGTGTGGGACTGATCACTGCGGGTGCGATCGTGCTGGAGTGTTCGTATCCGGAGGAACTGGCCCAGTCCTATCTGAAGTTGCTCGGCGCAGAGCCGTGACCGTAAACCACCAGCAACCGCACCGACATCCAGGCGCCGAACGGGCTGCGCATGGGGTTTCGGCGGGACCTCAACGCCACCCCGCCGAGCTGGCCGCGGCCCGAGGACGCGTCCCAGGCTCATGTCGACTTCCTCGTCGAAGCCGACGGCTTCGCCGAGTTGGAGCGCCGGATTGTGGCCCTGGGCGGGATCCCGATCGAGGCGTCGGGCCGAGGCGGTCCGACGGAGGCCCGCCTGTGCACGGATCCGGCCGGGCACTCGTTCAGGGTTCGGCAGTCCCTGAGCCACGGACCGAAGGTCGACTGATTACCTCGGCGTGAACGTGATGTCGTGCCGGGCGAGGACCCTGGCACCCATGTTCCGGCGCATCATCTCCAGGGCTGCGTCGGCCAGCTGTGGATAAATGTGGGCCACGGCGTCGGACACCACGGTGACATCGAGGTGCCGGATGTGGGCGTCCAAGGCGGAGTACAGCACGCATTGCTCGGTCACCTGCCCGCACAGGACGACGTGGTGCACGCCCAGTTCCCACAGCAGGTAGGCCAGCGGCGTCTCGTAGAAGATCGAGTGCCGGGCTTTGACGACGAACAGCGCTTCCGCGTCGGGGAGCAGTGGTTCCACGAGGTCCGCGTGGGGCCCGGCCAGGGCCTCGTCGACGATCTCGCCGTGGTGGGAGCGCCACTGTCCGAAGTTGTCGTTGGCGTAGATCACAGGCAGGCCGGCGGCGCGCGCCGCCGTCAGCAAGCCGGCGATCACCGGCACGATCTTCCGCGCTGAGGGCAGCAGGAGCTCGGCGTCCTCGTGGCCGTAGGTATTGATCATGTCGATGATGACAAGGGCGGTCTGTCGCTCGGCGGAGCAGTGCGCCATGGGATCGCCGTGCGGTGTTCAGCGGCCCACGGCTCGGGCCAGCTGGGCTTTGGTCATGGTCGACCGGCCCTTGATGTTCTTCTGCCGGGCCTCGTTGTACAGCTGATCCTTGGTGGGCCCCTGGGCGCCCTCGTGCGAGCGCGAACCACCGCGCTGCGGTGCCGACTTGGGGTCCCTGACGGAACTCCTGCTCGCGGTGCGGGACTCGCCGGAGCGGGCGCGCTGCTTGTTCACCGTGCGGGCGGCGATCTCTTCCGCCCGTTTCGTGGACTCCCCGCGCTGCTTCGCGCTCTCCTTGACGTGCTCGTACTGGCGTTCTCGCTTCTGGTTCGATCCTGCGGGCATGACGTGTTCCTTCCGTATTCGCGGTCCCTATCAGGTTGCTCATACAGTCCGCCGAGGCGCCACACGGGGGTTGGCGGTAGACACTTCGCGTGCCCCTGGGGGAGCGGGCTGACGCACGGTGCGCCGCAGCCGTTCCTAAAGCTCGGAGGGTCCTTCGTCCCACGAGGGTGGGGCGTCCAGGACGGCCTCGGTGATGGGCGGCAGAGGGATGCCGGTGGCCATGGCGTGGGTCCGCATCAAGTCCAGGGCTTGGTGGGGGAGGACGTGGCGGCCTACGGCGAGTTGGCCGCCGGCGCGGTGTGCTCGGCTCCAGCGCCGCATCGACGACTTCCGTGTTCCAGGGCCTCTTCATGGCTGACGACGTGAGGCCCCGCGGTCTTTGAGAAGCAGGCGGGCCACGTTGTCGGCGGCGGCTTCCGCCCGCTCGACGGGCGAGGCGGTCCATGGATTGCGGACGGTGACAGGCCACGTCCGTCGTGCCGACGCTCTGCCCTGGATCGAACTCGCCATCCAGATCGCACTCGCCGCGGTCGGCGTCGAACAGCTCAAGGGGCGCCGCTGAGCAACGCGGCCCGCCCCCGGTCGTCGGAGCGGGCCCGCAGGGCTGAGGGGAGACGGTCACACGGACCACCCGCAGGCTGTGCCCGGGGCCGCGCGAGTCGATCGGGAGGAGTCAGTGGTGGCCGTGGGCGGTGTCAGACGCTCCGCCGAAAAGACGGGCCACGGCGCGGAAGGGCAGTGTCACGACCGTGGCGACGGCGCCGCCGATGGACCGGATCACGTCCGCGATGGCCTTGAACATGTACGTCACCTTCTTCATCGTTGCGTAGGGGTTGTTCGCCTGCGGGTGCCCGTCGATCACTTCGGGAAACGCGGGCATTGGGCGGCGGCGGGAGAGCCTCAACCGAGCGCGAGCAGCACGGTGGCGGCAAGCGTGCCCACCAGTCCTGCCGCCCGGCGCCGGTCGACCCGTTCATGAAGGAGCCGGATGCCCAGTACCACCGGCAAAACCGGATACAGGGACGCCAGGACCACGACGACTGCGAGCATCTGACGCTGGGCCGCCAGCAGATACAGGACCAGCCCCAGGGCCGCGCCCGCACCGATCGCAAGGGCTTGCGCACCGCGGACCGGCGACGGCACGCGCAGCGACCGCCCGGCGACCGGCAGCAGCACCACGACGGCCGCGGCCCGCCCCGCCGCCACCGGCCACACTCCGCTCGACGTCCCTGCCTGGGCCAGTGCCAGATATTGCACGGCGACCGCCACGCTCGCCAGCAGGCCGTCCCGGGCACCGGAGCCTGCGCCGGTGGGCGCGCTCCGGCCGGTTCTGCGTGGCGCGGCGCTGCGGCCACCGGAGACCAGCCACAGTGCGGGCGCGGCGACGGCGATACCGACCCATGCCAGAGGACTGGGCCGATCGCCGAGGACGAGCACTCCGGCCAGCACGGACAGAGCCACGGACGTCACGGCGCTGATCGGCACCACCACGCTCATCGCCCCACGGCTGAGGCCACGGTTGAGCCACAGCATGGCGAGGCCGCTGCCGATGCCGGACAGGGCTCCCCAGGACAGGTCGGCCGGGTCCACGGACGGTGCCGGAATGAGGAAGGCGGCTATGACAGCGCACAGCAGGCCGCCGAATTGGCCGAGGACGGTGACGGTAAGGAAAGGAAGGCGGCGGGACAGGATCCCGCCCGCGAAGTCGACCACGCCGTAACAGACAGCAGAGGCCAGAGCGAGGAGAGCGGCCATGCGTCCTCGGGTGTCCCGACGGCAGGAGCCGAAGCACACTTGCTGCCGCATGCAAGGGCATGTGCCGTGTCCCGGCACCGGGATGGCCGGTGTGTGTCACGGGCGGCGTCGCATCAAAGCGGCGAGGCTTTGGAATGTCTGCTTCGGGTACACGGGGCCTTCGAAGTGACTCGTGTGGTGTTCCTGGTCAGGGGCGCGCAAGCTGGGAAGGGCGGCCGGGCCGAGAGGCGGCTGCGAGCCCCGCGCAACCTGTGCGCGGGCCGAGCTGCATTCCCACGAGGCTCATGTGACGAGCGGGCTTCGGTGTCGTGCACGAGGGTGCAGTGAGGAGCAGGTCGTGACGCGTTTCGGGTATTTCCTGGCGAGCGAGGAATTCACGCCCGCCCAGTTGTTGGAGCAGGCACGAGCTGCGGAACAGGCCGGCTTCACCGCGTTGGCCATCTCCGACCACTACCACCCGTGGACCGGGGAGCAGGGGCAGAGTCCGTTCGTCTGGTCGATGATCGGGGCACTTGCCCAGGTGACGTCACTGCCCGTGACGACGTTCGTCACCTGTCCCACCATGCGGATGCACCCGGCCCTCACCGCCCAGGCCCTCGCGACCTCCGGCGTGCTCACCGATAACCGATTCCGGTTCGGGGTGGGCAGCGGCGAGGCCCTCAACGAGCACATTCTCGGGGACCATTGGCCGGCCGTCGACGTACGCCTGGACATGCTGGAGGAAGCTGTCCAGGTCATCCGGAGCCTGCAGAGCGGCGAGGAGGTCACGCACCGCGGCAAGTACTACACGGTGGAGAACGCCCGCCTCTATACCGTGCCCGACGAGCCGGTGCCGATCTACGTGTCCGGGTTCGGGCCCAAGGCCGCCGCAGTAGCCGGCCGGATCGGGGACGGATTCGTCACCATGACGCCGGACCCCGATCTGGTGGGCCAGTTCCGGCGGGCCGGCGGCGGGCAGAAGCCCGTGCTCGGCGGGGTGAAGGTGTGCTGGGGCGCCGACCGCGACCAGGCGGTCAAGACGGCCCATCGGTTGTGGCCGACCCAGTTCCTGCCCGGCGAACTCGGCCAGGTGCTCCCCGACCCCGCCCACTTCGAGCAGGCGTCGACGCTCGTGACCGAGGAAGCGGTCGCCGACGGCATGGTCTGCGGCGACGACGTGGACGAACACGTGCAGGCCGTGACCGCATACATCGATGCGGGCTTCGACGAGGTGTATATCGGTCAGATCGGCCCTGAACAGCAGGGTTTCTTCGACTTCTACCGCAGCAACGTCCTGCCGCAGCTGGACAGCTGATGAGGCCCGGGGCACGCCGCATCCCATCCCGTACACGGTCTGTCACGAGGCACTTGTGACGACGACTGCCCGGCCCCGCGACGGGGCGGTGGCCCGCTCAGGGCTCCGCCTCCTCTCCCCGTACGGCGTATACGCGCCGCAAGCCGACACGTGGCTGCTGCTGCGCGCCCTGAACGATGAAGACGTCGGCGAACGGACTACGGCTGTGGATCTAGGCACGGGCTCGGGAGCCGTGGCCGTGGCCGCCGCACTGCGCGGTGCCCGGGTGACGGCCCTCGACGTCGCCTGGCGGGCGGTGTGGACGGCACGCCTGAATGCCTGGCTCAACGGCGCCTCGATCACGGTGCGCAGGGGCGATCTGGCAGCGGTCGGCACGGGACTGGAGGACGCCTCGTTCGATCTGGTTGTCAGCAATCCGCCCTACGTCCCGAGCGCGCCCGGGCGGCGGGCACCGCGCGGTGCGGCCCGGGCGTGGGAAGGCGGAGCGGGCGGCCGTGGTGTGGTGGACAGAGTCTGTGCCACCGCCGCTCGTGTCCTGCGGCCGGGCGGCACCCTCTTGATGGTCCACTCCGAACTGTGCGGCGTCACGCAGACGATCGAGGGGTTGGGCGCGCTGGGGATGGCGGCGCGGGTCATGGACCGGGCCCAGGTGCCGTTCGGTCCAGTCACGCGAGGCCGGCGTGACTGGTTGTGTGCCCAGGGGTACCTGGACGGTGACGCGGAGAAGGAAGGGCTGGTGATCGTTCGTGCCGAGCGCTCATGACCGTACGCCCCGCGTGACGGTGAGCCGCGAAATGGGCCCCTTCTTGGTCGAGGGGCCCGTGGAGGTCGTCGACGAGGCGGGGACCGTGCACACCTCCCACCGGTTCCGCGTGGCGCTGTGCACGTGCCGCCGCAGCCGGACCTTCCCCTGGTGCGACACCAGCCACCGGAAACGTCCCAAGGACGCGGGGCCGTCGCCAGAGAACGGTCCCGCTGAACAGGAGGGATCACCGTGACTGTCACGTTCGAGTCCCGCTGTCGCAGGCCGCCGCTGCCCGAAGCCCGCGGCCCGGTCTCGGAGGGTCTGCTGGCAGCATTGCGGCGCGCGGCTGTTCCCGCGTCGGCCTCGTCCGTGAACCTGGCGCTGGATCCGTACGGCGACGATCTGCACCTCGCGCTGTACGTGCTCTACGAACTGCACTACCAGGGCTTCGACAGTGTCGACGACGACCGCGAGTGGGACCCCACCCTTCTCGCCCTGCGCCGGAACCTGGAGGAGTACTTCCTCGGAGCGCTGAGGGCCGATGCGACGCCAGACATGGACGCGGCGAGCACCCTGGACGCACTCCTGATCGAACCGGCCGGCCACGACCCGCACAGTGTCAGCCACCACCTGCACCGCGACGGCGAGCGGTGGCAGGTCCGCGAGTACGCGGCCCTGCGCTCGCTCTACCACCTCAAGGAAGCCGACCCGCACGCCTGGGTCATTCCCCGTCTGCACGGGACGGCGAAGGCCGCGATGGTCGCGGTCGAGTACGACGAGTTCGGTGCCGGCCGGGCCGAGGACATCCACGCCAGTCTCTTCGCCGACCTGATGCGGGATCTGTCCCTGGACGCCACGTACGGCTTCTACCTCGACACGGCGCCTGCCGAAGCCCTCGCCACGGTCAACCTCATGTCGCTGTTGGGCCTGCACCGGTCCCTGCGTGGCGCGCTCGTGGGTCATTTCGCCGCCGTCGAGATCACCTCCTCACCCGGCTCCCGGCGGCTGGCCGAGGCCCTGCGCCGCATGAAGGCGGGGCCGGCCGCACAGCGCTTCTACGACGAACACGTCGAGGCGGACGCTGTGCACGAACAGGTCGTCCGCCGCGAGGTCGTGGGCGGCTTGCTGGCGTGCGAACCCGAACTCGACGCCGACGTCGCCTTCGGCGTGCAGGCCACCGGCCTCCTCGAAGACCGCCTCGCCGCCACGCTCTTGAACGCGTGGCGCGACGGCCGCAGCGCCCTGCGCTCCCCGCTGCCCGAGCCGGCATCCCTTTGACCCGGTGGCCTCCCGCCGACCGTCCCGTTCCGTACAGGAAGGAACCGACCATGCTCGCCCTGTCCCTGGTCTGCACTCTTAACGCTTCCCCGGCCCGGTCAAGCAGCCAGTTGCTGTCGGACCAGGTCTGTACCGAACTGGACAAACTCGGCGTGGCGACCGAGACGGTCCGCGTCGCCGACCATGACGTACGCCCCGGCATCGAGACGGATATGGGGGAGGGGGACGCCTGGCCACTGCTGCGCGACAAGGTGCTGCAATCCGACATCCTCGTCATCGCCACGCCGATCTGGCTGGGGCACCCCTCCAGCATCTGCCAGCGCGTCCTGGAACGGCTCAACGCCGACTCCTCGCAGATGGACGAACACGGGCGCCCGCTCATGTACGGCAAGGCCGCCGCGGTCGCCGTGGTCGGCAACGAGGACGGCGCGCACAAGGTCAGCGCGGACGTCTTCCAGGCCCTGAACGACGTTGGGTTCTCCCTCGCCCCCGGCGCGGTCACCTACTGGGTGGGGGAGGCCCAGCAGGGCACCGACTACCAGGACCTCGGCGAGACGCCTGAAGCCGTGGCGGACACCACGCACACGCTCGCCGCCAACACCGTCCACCTCGCCAAGCTCCTGAAGGAACACCCATACCCGGCGGCCGAATGACCGGCCTCCGCTCGCCCGACACAGCCCGTACAGAAAGGCCGAGCTCATGACTGAACGACGACTCGAGGGCCGCAGTGTCCTGGCCCTGGTCACCAACTACGGCGTCGAGCAGGACGAACTCCTTGTGCCGCTGGGGCAGTTGCGCGACGGCGGCGCCGATGTCACTGTCGCTGCGGTCAGCACGGATCCCGTCCAGACGCTGCAGGGCGACAAGGATCCGGGCGAGAGCGTGGACCCGGACGTCCCCTTCGAGGCCCTGGGCGCCGCCCCGCACGATCTGCTGCTCCTTCCCGGCGGCACGCTCAACGCCGACCAGCTGCGACTGCAGACGGCCGCTGTCGACACGGTGAAGGCGTTCGCGGCGAGCGGCCGGCCCGTTGCCGCTATCTGTCACGGCCCTTGGGCGCTGGTCGAGGCCGACGTGCTGCGGGGCAAGACCCTCACCTCCTACCCGTCCCTGCGCACCGACGTCACCAACGCGGGTGCCAAGGCGTGGTTGGACGAACCGGTGGTGGGGGACCGGGCGGGCGGCTATCCGCTGATCACCTCGCGCACCCCGAAGGATCTGGACGCCTTCGTCACCGCCATCCGCGAACACCTCACCGGCAGCTGACCGGAGGGAACCGGACGAGCGCCGGCGGACCGGAGGATGACCCGTGCCTCTTACCCGGGCCGATGCCCAGCACCGACACCCCCGTCACCAGCGACGCGGCGAGGCCCGGCTGCCCGCCGTCGTCGCGACGCTGACAGCGGTCGGGCTCTACCTCCTGCTGCCCGAGCAACTCCTGCTCGCCCCGCGCTACGTCCTGCCCGCACTGGAAGTCGTCCTGCTGGTGCCGCTGGTGGCGATCAACCCACGCCGGCTCACCCGCCACTTCCGCGTCCTGTCGCTCACCCTCGTGGCCATCATCGCGGTGAGTAATCTGGCCGCGCTCGCCACGTTGATCCAGCAACTGGTCCAGGCGGGAGTGAAGGACGGCCCCGCGCTCCTGACGTCGCTCCTGGTCATCGCCCGAGCGGTGAGCGTCCTGCATTGAAGCAGCCGGCCTCCGCACGCGGTGTCACTCCGTGTTGTTGTCCGCTGATGACGGACCGGACTCGGTGTAGCGGGTCCGTGCCCACAAAGGCAGGGCGAACCAGCACACCAGATACCACACGAGGATGGCCGCGACGAGGAGCGGTGCGAGTGCGTCGTGCATCGCAACCCGCAGAATCAGCAGCAGAGCCGAGGTCAGGGTGCACAGCAGCAGGACCAGCCCGACCACGGTGAGCCGGGACGCCCAGATCACCGCCTGGGGTTTGATGCGACGTCCGGTGACCAGGCGGTGGAAGGCGACCGGCCCGATCAGGGCACCCGTCGATGCCGAGCCGAGGAGCACGGTCACGATGTAGATGTTCCGGTCTGTGGTGGACAGCTGAGGGAAGCGGGGCATGAACACGACGGTGAGCAGGAATCCGAAGAGGATCTGCACGCCCGTGAGGGCGACCCGCATCTCTTGGACGAGGTCCGCCCATCGTCGGTCCGCCCGCTGTTCGGCGGTTTCCTCGCGCCCGCTGTCCGGGTGGTGGTGCGGCACGGCTTCCTCCTCGCGTTTTCGGGGTGCGAAACGGCGTACGGCGCGTTGGGCTCACTTGACGACACGCACGGCGGTGACGGTCGGGTCGGCCGCGTCGGGAAGGTTCATTCCAGCCTGCACTCCCGTGCGCAGATAGGTCAGCACGGGCTCGGTCAGACGCTCGCCGGGCAGGATCGCGGGGATCCCGCGGGGCAGACACGCCCGCACCCCGAGCGTCACGAGGGCAGTCGGCGAACGGGCGGTGGCTGCCGGGCGGGGTGTGCACGGTGAACGGGTTACCGGGGAGGGCCCAGTCGGCTTCCGCGATCATCAGGTGCTGCTCGGCCGGGCAGGGGTGCGTCGAAGCCGAGCCCCGGCGTGTCGACGGCCACGCTCGCAGTGCCCAGTCCGGACAGCGCGCGTTTCGTCGCCGCCCACTGTCCGGGGCCGTGCCAGGCGTCGTACACGCAAACGCCTTCGGCGAGGCGAGCTTCATTACCGCGGAGACCCGCAATGCCACGGGCGGCACCCTACTGTCCTGACCCGGCCGAGCCCTCCTGTACCGGAGGGGACCCCAAGTCGCCATTTCGTGGCCGGCCGACCGGCTATGTGCTCGAAGTATCCGCTGTCCCCATCGCGCTTGCTTCCGGCCGGTCAAGGCTTGAGTACGACCTTGGTCCAGCCGTCCTCGCGGTCGTCGAACTTGCGGTACGCCTCGGCCCCCTCAGAGAGGGGGAGTTCGTGGGAGACGACGAACGACGGTTCGGCGCGCCCGTGATGGATGAGGTTGCCCAGGTAGCGGTTGTACCTCTTGACGTTGGCCTGCCCCGTTCCGATGCGCTGCCCCTTGAACCAGAACTGGCCGAAGTCGAAGGGCAGCCTGCCGTCCTGCGTCAGCTTCGTCGGGGCGCCGTCGTCCTGGGGCAGGAACACGCCGACGACACCGATGGCGCCAGTCGCGCGTACCGATGCCACCAGGTCGTTCATCGTCGATTCGGGTGTCTCGTTGCCCTGCGGGTCGTGAGCCTGGTAGCCGACACACTCGCAGCCCTTGTCGGCCCCGCCGTCGGTCAGCTCCCTGATCTGCTCGACGTGGTCACCGCCGGAGTCGTCCACGGCAATCGCCCCGGCCCTCTCGGCGAGCCGGAGCCGGTCGGGTTGTCGGTCCACCACGATCACCTGGGCCGCCCCGCGCAGTCGCGCCGAGTAGGCGGCCATGAGTCCGACCGGCCCGGCGCCGTAGACGACCACCGACTCGCCCGGCGACACGTCGGCCAGCTCCGTAGCGTGGTAGCCGGTAGGAAAGATGTCGGCCAGCATGACGTAGTCGTTCTCGCGCTCCTCGGCGTCCTCGGGAAGCACCAGGCAGTTGAAGTCCGCCCACGGCACTCGAAGGATCTCGGCCTGACCGCCGGAGTAGGTGCCCATCTCGGCGAATCCGTAGGCGCCGCCCGGGGTGTCGGAGTCGACGGTGAGGCAGAACCCGGTGAAGCCCCGCTCGCAGTTGGCGCAGAATCCGCATCCCACGTTGAACGGCAGGCACACGCGGTCCCCGACGCGTACCCGGTCCACTCCCGCGCCGACCTCGATGACCTCCCCGAGGTTCTCGTGGCCGAGGATACGACCGGGCTCCATCGTGGTGCGGCCCTCGTACATGTGGAGGTCGGACCCGCAGATGTTGGTGGAGGTGATCCGTACGAGGACGTCGGTGGGACGCTCGATCTTCGCATCGGGAACGTCCTTGACCTGCACCTCCCGCGGTCCCTCGTAGACCAGTGCCTTCATCGTCCTCACCGTCCCTGTCTGTGCCTTCACCCGAGTCACCGGTTCGGCCAACAGTGCCGTCAGGACCGGAATGTCGCGATCCGGCAGCTGGGTACCCACGTCCATGGGGATGACGCATCGGGCGCGGACCGGTGTCCTCCCGCACAGGACGTGCTGGTCTCCAAACAGCACCCGGACACGAGCCGGGGACGACATGCGGCACCGAGACGGAAGTGTCGTCCGTCGGAGGAGGGGTACCTGGCGACGGGCACACCGCCCCGGTCACGCGCTGTAGTGCTTGAAGTCGCCGGTCGCACGGGCCCGCAGGAGACTCGTTACGTGCCGTGAGCGTTGGAGGAGCGATGGGTGCTCGCAACCGGATCCTCGACTGGCCGGTCTTGCGCCAGATCACCGGAGCCGACCCGCTGGGGCGGGGCTCGGCCGCGATGTCGCCGCGCAGCGAGACCCTGCGCCCGCGGACTGACACCGCCGACCGGGTCGTGAAGTCGGTCTGCCCCTACTGTGCGGTCGGATGCGGTCAGGAGATCTACGTCAAGGACGACCGGGTCGTTCAGATCGAGGGCGATCCGGACTCCCCGGTGAGCCGGGGGCGCCTGTGCCCGAAGGGTTCGGCGACGCTCCAGCTCACCACCGGATCCGCGCGCCGTCACGAGGTCCTCTACCGTCGCCCCTACGCGCGGGACTGGGAGCCGCTCGATCTGGAGACGGCGATGGACATGGTCGCCGACCGAGTGGTCGAGACCCGGCGCCGCACCTGGGAGTGGGAACACGACGGACTCCGCACGGCCCGCACGCTCGGGATTGCCAGTCTTGGCGGCGCGACGCTGGACAACGAGGAGAACTACCTGATCAAGAAGTTGCTGACCGGGCTCGGCGTGGTCCAGGTGGAGAACCAGGCGAGGGTCTGTCACAGCTCCACCGTCGCGGGACTCGGCTCCTCCTTCGGACGCGGTGGCGCGACCACGTTCATGCAGGACCTGCAGCACGCCGACTGCATCGTGATCCAGGGCTCGAACTTCGCCGAGGCCCACCCCGTCGGATTCCAGTGGGTGATGGAGGCCAAGGCGCGGGGCGCGCGGATCATCCACGTTGACCCGCGCTTCACCCGCACCAGCGCGCTGGCAGACCTGCACGTCCCCCTCCGCGCGGGCAGCGACATCGCCTTCCTCGGCGGCATCATCAACCACGTCCTGACCGAGGAGAAGGACTTTCGCGAGTACGTGCTCGCGTACACGAACGCGGCGACCTTGGTGAGCAAGGACTTCCAGGACACCGAGGATCTGGGCGGCGTCTTCTCCGGCCTGAACGAGGAAGAGCGCCACTACGACCCCGAGAGCTGGCAGTACGAGGGCGAGGAGGTGCAGCAGCCCACCGGAGAGGTCGACGAACAGTACGAGCGTCGCGTCGGCGAGGGCGCCCAGGCCAGGATCAGTGCCGCCGGGGGAGCGGAGACGCAGGGCTCGGGCGGCGCCCAGGCTCACGGCGACCCGGCCCGGGACGAGACCCTGCAGCACCCCCGCTGCGTCTTCCAGATCCTCAAGCGTCACTACGCGCGCTACACCCCAGAACTCGTCGAACAGACCTGCGGAGTAGCGCGGGAGACGTTCCTGGAGGTGTGCGACGCCCTGACGTCCAACTCCGGGCGCGAACGGACCAGCGCCTTCGCCTACGCGGTCGGCTGGACGCAGCACTCCGTGGGGTCGCAGTACATCCGCGCGGCCAGCGTCCTGCAACTGCTGCTCGGCAACATCGGCCGCCCCGGTGGCGGCATCCAGGCGTTGCGCGGGCACGCCTCCATCCAGGGATCCAGCGACATCCCGACGCTGTTCAACCTGCTGCCCGGCTATCTGCCGATGCCGCACGCGCATGCGCACGAGGACCTGGACGCGTTCGTCACGGCCAGCCGGACGGACAAGGGCTTCTGGGGCGAGATGCGCTCCTACTTCGTCAGCCTGCTCAAGGCGTACTACGGCGACGCAGCCACGGCGGACAACGACTTCTGCTTCGACCATCTCCCGCGCCTGACCGGCTCCCACAGCACGTACGACACCGTGCTCGCGCAGCTCGACGGCACGTGCAAGGGCTACTTCCTGATGGGCGAGAATCCCGCGGTCGGCTCGGCCAACACGCGGCTGCAGCGCATGGGCATGGCGGAGCTGGAGTGGCTGGTCGTACGGGACTTCTCGCTGATCGAATCGGCGACCTGGTGGCAGGACGGCCCGGAGATCGAGACCGGGGAGATGCGCACCGAGGACATCGGCACGGAGGTCTTCTTCTTTCCCGCCGCGGCGCACACGGAGAAGTCCGGCTCGTTCACCAACACCAACCGCTGGCTGCAGTGGCACCACGCGGCGGTCGAGCCGGACGGCGACGCTCGCAGCGATCTGTGGTTCATGTACCACCTGGGCCGACGCATCAAGGAGAGACTGGCCGCGTCAAACGACCCCATGGACCGGGCCGTGCAGGACCTGACCTGGGACTATCCGGTGGACGGCCCGCTGCGCGAACCCGTCGCCGCCTCGGTCCTCGCCGAGATCAACGGCCATGGCCCGAACGGGGAGCCGCTGTCCTCCTACACCCAGTTGAAGGGCGACGGCTCGACCCGGTGCGGATGCTGGATCTACTGCGGTGTCTTCGCCGACGGCGTGAACCGGGCGGCCCGCCGCACTCCGCACACGGAACAGGACTGGGTGGCCGCCGACTGGGCCTGGGCGTGGCCGGCGAACCGGCGCATTCTGTACAACCGTGCGTCCGCCGCCCCGGACGGAACGCCCTGGAGCGACCGCAAGTCCTACGTGTGGTGGGACGAGGACGCCGGCCGGTGGACGGGCCACGACGTGCCCGACTTCGTGCCCGATCGGCCCCCGGACTACGTGCCGCCGGACGGCGCCACCGGGCCCGACGCGCTGCGCGGCGACGACCCGTTCATCATGCAGGCCGACGGCAAGGGCTGGCTGTACGCGCCGGCCGGCCTCGAGGACGGACCGCTCCCGACCCACTACGAGCCGCAGGACTCGCCCTTCGCCAACGCCCTGTATCCCTCGTGGTCGCGCTCTCCCACCCGGCAGCTGCGTCCGCGCGAGGGCAACCGCTACCACCCGAGCGGCGACGAACCCGGCGCCGACGTCTATCCGTACATCGTCACCACCCACCGTCTGACCGAGCACTTCACCGCGGGCGGAATGAGCCGCTGGTCGTCCTACCTGTCCGAACTGCAGCCGGAGTTCTTCTGCGAGCTCTCTCCCCAGCTCGCCGCCGAGCGGGGCCTCGTGCACGGCGGCTGGGCGACCATCGTCACCGCGCGTAACGCCATCGAGGCGCGGGTGATGGTGACCGAGCGGCTGAAGCCGCTGACCGTGCACGGGCGGACGGTGCACCAGATCGGGCTGCCGTTCCACTGGGGGCCGAACGGCGTGGCCACCGGGGACGCGGCCAACGAACTGGTCGCGATCGCGCTCGATCCCAACTCCCACATCCAGGAGGACAAGGCGCTGACGGCGGACATCATCGCGGGCAGGCGCCCACGGGGCCCGGACCTGCCGAAGCTGGTCGCCGCGTACCGCCGGAGGGCGGGCATCACCGACGAGACGGGAACGGAGCCGAAGAAGTGACCCGCAACCTGCTCAGCGGCCCAGAACCGGATCCGGCACGCGACGCGGGTCACGAGGACGCCCCGCCACGGGTGGGGTTCTTCACCGACACGTCCGTGTGCATCGGATGCAAGGCCTGCGAAGTCGCGTGCAAGGAGTGGAACGCGATCCCGGAGGACGGGCTGTCGTTGAGCGGCATGAGCTACGACAACACCCAGGGTCTGGGCAGCTCCACATGGCGGCACGTGGCATTCATCGAACAGTCGGCGCCCGCCGACGGCCCGCCCACCCCGGCAGGACGCACGGTTCTGCCGATGGCCGGGACGCAACCGGAGGGGCCGGAAGACGCCGCGACACAGGGCAGCGGTAGCGCTTCCGACATGCGCTGGTTGATGTCGTCCGACGTGTGCAAGCACTGCACGCACGCCGCGTGTCTGGACGTGTGCCCCACGGGGTCACTCTTCCGCACCGAGTTCGGCACCGTCGTGGTGCAGGAGGACATCTGCAACGGCTGCGGCTATTGCGTGCCCGCATGTCCGTACGGCGTCATCGAGCAACGCCCGTCCGACGGCCGGGCGTTCAAGTGCACCCTCTGCTACGACCGTCTCGGCGCCGGTCAGGAACCGGCCTGCGCGAAGGCCTGCCCGACGGAATCCATCCAGTTCGGCCCGCTCGACGAGCTGCGTGAGCGTGCCGCGCTGCGCGTCGACCAACTGCACGAGTCGGGGGTGAGCGAGGCGCGTCTCTACGGGCACCACCCCGAGGACGGCGTCGGCGGCGACGGAGCGTTCTTCCTCCTCCTGGACCGGCCCGAGGTGTACGGGCTGCCCCCTGACCCGGTCGTCACGACCCGGGACCTCCCCGCCATGTGGAAGCACGCGGGCGTCGCGGCTCTGTCCCTGGTCGGTGGTCTCGCGATGTCCTTCGCGGCCCCGGCCGTCCTGCGAGGAAAGGCACGGCGATGAGCGCCACGGGATCGCGGCGGCGTGGCCGCAAGGGACGCGGCGAGGAACTCATGGTCCCGCGCGCCGAGTTCGGCTCGTACTACGGCAGGCCGATCATCAAGGCCCCGTCCTGGGCGGCGCGCGACATCGCGGGCTACTTCTTCCTGGGCGGGCTCGCCGGCGCGGGCTCGGTGCTCGCGGCAGGCGCTCACCTCACCGGGCGGCCGAGGACGGCCACCGCACTGAAGGCATCTTCGCTCGCGTCGGTCACCCTGTCCGCTGCCGCGCTCGTCAACGACCTCGGTGTGCCGAGCCGCTTCCCGAATATGCTGAGGGTCATCAAGCCCACCTCACCGATGAGCGTCGGCTCCTGGCTCCTCAGCGTCTACGGCCCGGCGGCCGGCGTCGCCGCACTGACCGCCGCCACCGGCCGTCTGCCCCGCACCGGCGTGGCGGCGACCACCGGCGCCGCTTTGCTCGGTCCCGCCCTCGCCACCTACACGGGGGTGCTGGCGGCGGACACCGCGGTACCCGCCTGGCACGGCGCCCACCGTCAACTGCCCTATGTCTTCGCCGCATCGGCCACCGCCGCCGCGTCCGGCATGGCTCTCGTCCTTGGCCCCACAGGGGAGAACGCCCCGGCGACCTGCGCGGCGGCGCTGGCCGCCGCGTCCGAGCAGATCGCGATCCGGGCAGCCGAACGCGACCTGGGCATGGTGGCGGAGACCTACCGGTCCGGCCGTGCGGGAACGCTGCTGCGCTACGCCGAGGCACTTACCGTCGCGGGCGCGGCGGGCGCGGCCCTTCTCGCCCGGCGCAGCCGCCCTGCGGCCGTCGTGGCGGGACTGGCCCTCCTCGCCGGCTCCGCGTGCACACGGTTCGGCATCTTCGCGGCGGGCATCGCGTCGGCCGAGGATCCCCGCTACACGGTCGGCCCGCAGTACGCGGCCGCGGACGTGGATCCCTCACAGACATGAGGCGCCGGCGCGGTACGCGCAGCGCCCTCCGCCACAGACGTTCACCTGGCAGGACGCCGCGCGATGTGAGCCCCTGGTAGGGGGCCCTTCGCCGAGGAGAGGAACGCGTCATGCCCGCAGGAGCGAATTGCACAGAGGGACGCAGGCACGAGTGCGCCGAGGAGCGCGCGGTCCGTGCCGTCGACAAGGAAGACGGCATGGTGGGGACCCTGCTGAAGCCGTGACCATGAGCACCGTCCACCCGTCGTCCGCCGTGATCGTGATCGACATGATCAACACGTACGACCACCGCGATGCAGGCCTACTGGTGCCCGAGGCCCGGAAGGTCGTGCCGGTCATCGCCGAGCTGCTCGTGGCGGCACGCGCCCGTGGCGTCCTGGTGGTGTACGCCAACGACAACTTCGGCCAATGGCGTTCTCACCATGGCGAACTTGTCGACGCGGCCCTGACCGGTCCCCATGCGGATCTGGTCGAGCCGATCCTGCCGGACGACGACGCGCTGTTCGTCGTTAAGGCGCGGCACTCGATCTTCTACGAGACACCGCTGACGTATCTGTTGTGGGAACTGGGAGTGCGTCACGTCGTCCTGTGCGGCCAGGTCACCGAGCAATGCGTGCTGTATTCGGCGCTGGATGCCCATATCCGGCACCTGGACGTGACGGTAGTCTCCGATGCCGTCGCCCCCATTCACCCCGAACTCGCCGACGCGGCAATGGAGATGATGCGCAGGAACATGGGCGCGCGCATCGTCCGGGGCCAGGACGTCACGTTCACCCGGGACGCGGGGAGCGACCACGCGAAGAGCGAGTGACGGCACGCTACGAATACGCCCTGGCGAGCCAGGGGTTCACGCCCGCGGAGCTCCTCGACCAGGCGCGGGCCGCGCTGTCCGACGCACGGGCTCAGGGCAGCAGGCCGCCGCTGACGATGCCGGGCAGGGCCAGTCCTGCCAGGGCGGCCGTGCCGAGCAGAAACCAGGCGATGTAGTCCCCGACGTGCCCCGAGTGGAGGCGACGCAGCGGTCCGGTCCAGGCGTACGGTTCCGCCGGCGCTGTCCGTCGTACGGCGAGGGCCGCGGCCCCGGCCGCGCACGCGGTGGACAGCACGCCGGTCAGCACGGCCGCGAGCGTCCAGTGTGGCGCGGCGGCCTCCGGGGCGCCGAACGCCCTGCCGAACCCGGCCGCCACGGACGGGAAGATCCCCAGGGCCAGCGCGCCCGCCAGCAGCAGCCCCGGAACGGCCACCATCGGCAGTGGGACCCGCCGCCCGAGCCGCTCGCGGGTCTCGGGCTCCTCGTCCCCGGACGTCGACCCGGACGACTCCGCCGACTCCCTGGGGTGCGGACCGGCGCCCAGGAACACCCGCGCCCCGGCGCGCAGTACGGCCGCTCCCGTGGCCACGGAGACGGCCAGGAAGAGCGCGGTGACGGTGCCGCCCCCGGCCTCCTCGATGACGCCCTTGCCCAGCCCCGTTCCGAAGGGCGGCAAGCCCGGCAGGGCGACTGCGGCCACGCCGAACAGGACGCCGACGGCACGCAGCTCCCGTCCCCTACCGTGCAGTTCACGTTCGTCCACGCTGCCGTACCGGTCGAGCAAGATCCCGGTGCAGGCGAACAGGGCGGCCTTCACACCGGCATGGCCCACCACATAGAGGGCGACCCCGGCGGTCGACTCGGGCCGCAGGAGACTGATCCCCACCAGGAAGAGCCCCGTGTGGGCGATCGTTGAATAGGCGAGCATGCGCTTGAGGTGGTGCTGCTGCCAGCACATCACCGCACCCAGTACGGCGGTGACGGCTCCGAGCACCACCAGGCAGTGCGTGAAGTCGGCGGCGGGCAGCCCGCCCGGTCCGGCGAAGACGGTGGTGTACACCCGCCACACACCGTAGACACCGAGCTCGACCATGACCCCGGACAGCAGCATGCACACCGGGGTCGGCGCCACTGCGTGGGCATCCGGCAGCCAGAAATGGAACGGGACAGCCGCGGCCTTCACCAGCAGGCCCGTCATCACCAGGACGAAGGCGCCCAGAACCAGCCCGTCCGGTGGACCCCCGGCCGAGAGCGCGGCACCGATCTGCCGCATACCCAGCTCACCGGTACGGGCGTACAACAGGGCGATCCCCATCAACGTGGCGTACGCGCCAAGGGAGTTGACGACGCCGAAGGTGAGAGCTCCCTGTACGGCCTTGGGCTCCTCCACGCGGTACCCCGTCAGGGCGTACGCGACGACTCCCATCAGCTCGAAGAAGACGAATGCGTTGAAGAGATCACCGGTCAGCGCGAATCCGCACATCCCCGCCTGGAAGAGCAGGACGAGCGCCGGGAAGGCACCCGCGTTCCCGTGCGGCATCTCGTCGAAGTAGCGCCAGGAATAGGCGAGGACGAACACGGTGAGCAGGGACACGAGGGCTGCGAGCCCGGTGCCGGGCGCGTCACCGATCAGAACGATGCCCACGCTCCTCCCGCCGACGGGTTCCCATCCCCCGACCCACTCCGTGGCATCCGGCGAAGCGTGCGCGAGGAGCACCGTGGCGAGCGCGGCGGTCGAGACCGCCACCGAGGCCGCGACGGCGTCGGCGGCGATACGCGGCAGCACACGGCCGACCGCGACGAGGAACGCGGCGCCCATCAGGGGCAGGGTCACGACCAGCGGCAGAAGTGAGTTCATCCGCGCAGCTCAGAAAGTTCATCGGGGTCGACGGTGCCGTGGCGTTTGGCCACTTGGATCACGAGGGCCAGGAGCAGGGCGGTGACCGTCGCGCCCACGACCACGTCGGTGAGGGTGAGCGCCTGCACCACAGGGTCGACCAGAGGGCGGGAGTGCGGGGCCAGATCGGAGTGGACGGGCGCGGTGCCACCCTCGCGGTAGCCGACAGCGAGCAGGAGCACGTAGGTGGCGGACTGGCAGACCGCCAGGCAGCCGACGGCGTGCACGAGGTGCCGGCTCGTGGCGAGCCCGTAGCAGCCGACGAGGAAGATCCATCCGGCGATCAGATAGGGGAAGAGGTGCGTCACCTCGTGCCCGCCCCCTCCGCGTCCGATGCCGCGTCGGTGATCTCCACGGCCTGGTCGAGGAACCGGGACACCAGCACGACGACCGCACAGGCCACTTCGATGCCGACCGCCAGATTCAGCAGTGGGACGACCCCGCCGGAGGTGAGGGTGTTGAACGTCCCGTACGGCAGGAGGGTGTTGGCCAGGAAGGCGGAGCCGCCGATCAGTGCGGCTGCACCGACGAGCAGATAGGCGGCTTCGCCGACCGCGTCGCCCACCTCGTAGAGGGCCACCGGACGGATCCTCTCCAGAGCCCGGTAGTCCACCCCGATGTAGAGGAGATGCACGGCGGTGGCCACGATGACGCCGCCCTGAAAACCGCCGCCCGGGCTCAGCTGACCGTGTGCGACCACGTACAGGCCGACCACAAGGGCGACGGGCAGCGCGGCGAGCGCATAGCGCCGCACCCAGGGGTCGACGGCGGCGGAGCGCGGCGGCACCCGGTCCTCCTCGCGGGTCTGCCGCAGCAGTACGACGGTGCCCAGGACGGCGGCGAACAGGATGGACTCCTCGCCCAAGGTGTCGAACGCCCGCAGATCGAAGTTGATCGAGGAGACCACGTTGGCGGTGTGCCGGGTGAGGGCCGCGTCGGTGGCGCGGTCACCGTAGGGATGCCGGTCGCCACCGAAGCGCGGCAGACGCATGAACGCGGCGACGAACAGCGCCGCCAGACCGATCGCCCCGGTCCCCATGACCCAGCGCCGCATCCGGATCGTCACCGCTGCGCCTCGTCACCGGTCGGATGCCCACGGCGTCTGACCTTGCGCACCGACAGCAGGATCAGCAACGGCGTCAGCACGGATCCGACGGCCAGCTGGGAGAGGGCCACGTCCGGTGCCTGCAGGACCGTGAAGAGCGCGGCCAGAGCCAGTCCCAGCACCGCCAGCACCAGTGCCTGCCGGACCGGCTCACGTACCGCGACCGCGACGGTGGCTGACGCGGCGACCAGCACGAGGCAGACGGAGACGACCAGATCCTCGCTCACCACACCTCACCTCCGAGTTCACGTCTCGTCTCCGGGTTCACGTCGTTCATCGCGTACCGTCCGCCTCCTCCAGCACGCCCACGGACAGCGCCCGTGCGGCGATCACATTGCCGAGCGCCACCAGCGCCCCGATGAGCAGGAGTTTCACCATCGGCCTGCCGGGAGCCGCCGCCGCGCACACGGCGGCGGTCACCGCCAGCGAGGCCGCGACGCACAGGGCAGTCACCGCCGTGGACCAGCGAGATGCACCTGCCGACAGGTCGTCGGCCAGCAGCCGCACGCAGACGAGAGTGCCGACCGGGCCGAGCAGCGACAGGACCAGGGAGAGATCCGTGTACGAGGGGCGCGCGTACCCCTGGGCGAGTAGGAGGAAGGCCAGAGCGACGACCGTGCTGCCCGTGTTCTGCGCCAGCACTCTGCGGGACAGCGGTCCGGACGCCACACCCCAGATCACGGGAGGCAGGCCGAGTCCCAGAAAGGTGGTTCCGCACCACAGCCAGGCGTTCACTCGGCACCCGCCGCGCGACGAGCCGCGGTGGCCGCCAGGGCTCCGGCGAAGGCGCAAGCGGCTCCGACCCCCAGCTCCCACGCGTCGATGCCGCTGATCAGCACAATCCACAGCGCGACAAGAGCTGCCCACCAGCCCAGGAACTCGACACCGGAGCGCAGGAGTCCGCCGCCCCGCTGCCCGCTGCGCCCGTCGTCGGACGAGCCGTGGGTCAGGCGCGGCACAGGCAGAACGGGTGACCTGCGGGATCGGCATAGACGCGGAACCCGCGCTGCCCGTTCCGGTCCTCCAGATCCAGGGGCATGGCGCCGAGCGACAGTACGGCGGCCTCCGCTGCCGCCATGTCCGTGACGTTCAGGTCGATGTGGAGCTGCTGAGAGTCGTCCGCGCGGGGCCACTGCGGCGGCTGGTGGCCCTCAGCCCGTTGGAAGGCGATGCGATGGCCGCCCGGCGCGTACACGTCGTACCAGTCGTCCCTCAACTTCTTCACCTCGCCGCCGAGAAGGGCGGCGTAGAAGTCGGCCAGAGCAGGAGGATCGGGGCAATCCACGGCGGTCAGACAGTAGGTGGCTACAGGCATGGTGTTCTCCTCGTCCAGGGCACGTTCCCCTGGCGGCGTCGGGTGCCCTGTTGAGGGGCGCGCACACGGAGGTACCGCCGGAATCCGGCGGGAAGGTGCCGGATGCGCCGGCTGACCGGCAAAGGCGGCTGACGGGAACGCACTCTTCCACGTGGCCCGACTGCGGACGCCGTATGCCCGTGCTCCCTGCGTGTCGAACAGGGCGAGGCGGGTGAAGCCCGACGACCTGCACGGACTCGGCGGGCCCGCTGTGGCTACTCAGTGCCCTGCGCGGCCCTGAGGAGAGGGGTCTGCTGCAGCTCTGGGTGACAGGTTTGACCTGCCCCACCATTTGGGCTCCAGTCTCGGTGACTACTGACCTATTCGGGGTGTTGTCGTCGGATAGTGAGTCAGCCTGAGTCCGGTGCCGGTGAGGCAGCCGTCGATGAGTTCGGGGTGGCGTTGAATGTGCCGCAGGCCGCGGCGGAGGGTGTGTTCGAGATGGTCGTCGTCGGTGAAGGCGACATTGGCCAGCGGGCCGCGCCGCAGCAGTGACCAGACGCCCTCTACCGGGTTCAAGTCCGGTGCATAGGAGGGCAGATGAACGATGGTGAGCCAGTCGTGGCCTGCCGCGTACTGGCGCATCCCGGCGGTCCGGTGGGTGTTGAGATTGTCCCAGATGAGGACGATGGGAGCCCTGAGCTGGATGTGGGCGCGGACGATGAGGTCGCGGTAATCGGTCCAGGCGAAACTGTTGCGTCCCTTTCCGTGGTGCTTGCGGTGACGGCGGGGCCGGAAGATCAGCCGGGAAGGCTCGCCTGGCCGGTAGCAGCACAGGGCGGCGATCGAATAGCGGCGCCAGGACCGGCCGCGCACCCGCACCACCGGCGTCTGTCCGCGCCGGCCCCAGGTCCGGGCCCGTGCCGGGGTCATCCCGAACCCCGCCTCGTCCTCGAAGACAAGGAAGGCGCCCAGCGCCGCCGCAGTCATTCCGCCTGCGGCCACACGTTCTTCTTCCACAGCTGGACCGCGAATTCGTCGCGTTCCACGGCCCGGCGGGCGGGTGACTGCCAGGACCAGCCGTGCCGGTGCAGCAGCCGCCACACCGCCGCCTGCGAGACCTCCAGTGCGAATTGCCGGAAGATCAGTATGCGGATCCTCGCCAGGGTCCAGCGCTGGTCTTCCCAGCCGTGCACCGCCGGCCCCCGGGCCAACTCCCGTTCCAGTTCGGTGAATCGGTCATCACTGAGTCTGGGCAGCTTCGAAGGCCCGGCCGAGGCCAGGGCGGCCGTCCCGCCCTGGCGCCAGGCCCGCCGCCAGCGCTCCACCGAGCGCACACTGACCCGCAGTTCCTTCGCGATCAGCGCGTTCTTCTCACCCTGCTCGAACCGTTCACCGGCCTCGAGCCGGATCCGTTCACGAAAGTGCTGCCGTTCGGCGGTCAGCCCACCGCCCTGTGCATACCGCATACCACCGGCCTACCGCAGGGATCACCGCCCGTCACTCCTCCCGACAACACCCCGAATAGAGCAGTAGCCACCAGAACTGGAACCCGGGACGTGGGGCAGGTCAAAGTGAACCGTGTCCGGGCGAGGTTGGCCTTCTTCGTCGCTGATGTGTTTGCCTCAGTACCGCGCAAGGACCAGCGGGACAAGAGTGACTGCTATCTGCGGGGTCTGATGCTGGACGGGCGCCGGAAGTCGGTCCAGGCGATGGCGTCGCGGCTTCCGGACGGCAACGAGCAGAACCTGCAGCAGTTCGTGAACCAGTCCACCTGGGACCCGCTGCCGGTGCGTCGGCGCATTGCTGAGCGGATGAGTGCGCGGATCAGCCCCGAGGCGTGGGTGGTCGACGACGTGTCCTTCCCCAAGGACGGCCGGATGCCCGTAGCAGTCGCCCCGCAGTACTGCGGGGCGATGGGCAAACGGGCCAACTGCCAGGTCGCGGTGAGCGTGCACGCCTGCACCGCCACGGCGTCGTGCCCCCTGCAGTGGCGTCTGTTCCTGCCCAAGGAGTGGGCCGACGATGCCGAGCGCCGCGCTGCCTGCAAGGTGCCGGCCGAGATCGGGCACCGCGAGAAATGGCGGCTCGCCCTGGACATCCTCGACGAACTCACCGGCTGGGGCGTCCCGCCCCGCGTCGTACTCGCCGACGCGGCCTACGGAGCCAACGCAACCTTCCGCGGCGAACTCACCGAACGCGGCCTCAACTACGTGCTTTCCATCCGCTCCGACGTTACGGCCCACCCTTTCGACGCCGTGCCCGAGGCACCCGCCCGCAAGGGCATCAACGGCTGCTGGCCCCAGCCCCGTTACCGTCAGGCCCCACCGGCCGTGACTGCCCACGCCATCAATCTGGGACGGTCCGCCTTCACCGAAATCACCTGGCGCCACGGCTCCCACGGTCCGATGCGCTCACATTTCGCAGCCATGCGTGTCCGCCCCGCCAGCAACTCCATCACCCGCCCGCTGCGAGCCCAAGCCTCGGCCGAACAAGGCTGGTGGGACGGCGTTCTGCCCGACCTGTGGCTGCTGGCTGAGTGGCCCCTGAACTCCGAAACACCCACCGAATGCTGGTTCTCGAACCTCCCGGTCCAGACCCCGCTTAAGGACCTCGTCAGTTGCGCGAAGCTGCGCTGGCGGGTCGAGCACGACTACCGAGAGCTCAAGCACGGCCTGGGTCTTGACCACTTCGAGGGACGCTCCTGGCCGGGCTGGCATCACCACGTCACCCTCGTGACCGCGGCCCATGCCTTCCTCACCGAACAGCGGCTCTCCCCAAAAGCCCCCATGCCGGCCTCACCCTCTACCAGGTCCTCGAGCTCCTCCAGGACGTCCTGAGGTGCTGGACCGGCACCTGCACCACCTGCCACCGTCCACTCCTCAATTCCGGGCAGCGAACCGCGACAAGATCCACGCAGACTTAACGGAGTCCTACTAGTGGCCTGGTCCGCGGAACGGGGGGCGCTGTCGGCCGGCGGTTTCGGCACACGGCGCAGTCCGTCGTCCTGAGCGCGGGGTCCGGGCGCCCAGGACGACGGTCGCGGTCGCACCGGGCGATGGTCCGTCGGCCGGTACGGCGGGAGGGCTGATGAGCCCTCCGGGGCAACGTTAGTCAGAGCTCTCTGCCGACTTAGTCCGGTCAACACACGCGATGATCCATTTAACGCAGCCGATCAGCCACTGCGGCGCGATGTGGCGCAAGCTCAGACGGGTGGGGCGGCAAACTTGCATGAATGCCGAACGATTCTGATGCCGGTGATTCGCAGGAACGCATGATTCCGTCGCTCGATCCGCGGACTGCCGACTCGGCGGCGGCCCGCAATCGGGCCGCCGCCGGGGAACCGTGTCCTCCCGAAGGGATCGCTCCTGTACCGGCCCCCATGTCACAGACTGGGTCACGGCCCGAGGTGGTTTCGGCTCTCCACGCCGAAACCACCCGGCCGGTCCGACTCCGCACCGGCGACCTGGACGAGGCCCGGCAGATCATCGGGCAGAACTTCTACAACAACGTCGTCGACCTGCTCCAGCCATCGTCAGTCCTCTCCGGGTACTTCGCGGTCAGCCGACTCCACGGTGTGACGCTTGGCGCCCTGGAGTTCGGCGCAGATCTGCGTATGGGGTTCGGCGAGCTCGGCGCGTACCACGTCGACATACCACTGTCCGGATCCATGGCATGGCATCAAGGAAGTCGCGATCCACTCCTCGCGACCGTGGGCGAAGCCGCCGTCTTCCAGCCGGGCCGCAACACGGTGCTGGACCGATGGAGCGGTGACTGCCGACTTCTCGCGGTGAAGATCGAACGGCCCGCACTGGAACTCCAACTGGAGCGTCTGCTCGACACCCCGATCCGGTTGCCCCTCCGGCTGTACCCTTCCATGGACGTTTCCAGTGGCCCTGGGCGCAGTTGGGCCCGACTGGCACGGATGGCGGCGGAGGACGCTCAGACATCCCAAGGGCTTCTCGGGCAGGAACTTGTGGCTGCCAGCGTGCGCGAGGCGCTGTTGAACGGCCTGCTGCTGGCAGCGGATCATCCGTACCGCGAAGAACTGGCGCGGCCGGCTCCACCCAGCCGTCCCGCTCCGGTCAAGCGCGCCATCGACGCCATGGAGGCACACCCGGAGCATCCGTTCACCGTGGCAGCCCTCGCGGAGATCTCCGGGGTGGGCATTCGAGGGCTGCAGGAGGGATTTCGCCGGCACGTGGACATGTCTCCCATGGATTACCTGCGCCGGACACGCCTGGTCCGCGCCCATGAGGAGTTGCGCGCGAAGGAACCGGGGCAGGCGACCGTCACCGACGTCGCCTACCGCTGGGGCTTCACCCACCTCGGCAGGTTCGCCGCCGCCTACCGACAGCGCTATGGCGTGACACCCTCGACAACCCTCTCCGAGACACGCCTGTAGGGACCGCGAAGCTGTCCGCCTGACTTGGACCACAGCGCTGGAGAACCAGGCAGTACGAGCACCACCGAAATGGTGACGAGGACGGCACCAGGCATGTGTGGGCAAGCGTGTCACCCCCGGACCTCGGCTGCCGATGAGGCATCCTTTCGACACATGAGCTCCAGCAGCAGCCGTGAGGGATCGGGTCGTACGGGCGGGTCGTCTTCGAAGTGACGGTCGTCGCCCTTCTGGCGGATCCGGACGCGCCGACGGAGGTCGCGCAGCGTATGGCCCGGGTTCCCCCTGCTCGGCTCGCCGCGAGATCCCCGGGGCGACGGTTCGAGATCAAGGTGGTGAGTGAGCCCTTGACCTCGGGCAGCGAGGACCCGCCCACGTTGATACGCCGGATCAGGGACCGCGCGGACGCGGAGAACTGGGACGTGGTCGTCGCCCTCACCGACCTTCCACTGCGCGCCGACGGGCACACGCTGGTGGTGGACATGCAGCACGGGCGTGGGCTGGCACTGTTGTCACTGCCCTCATTGGGTGGCTTGCGGCTGCAGAGGAGAGCCCGGCAGGCTGTGGAAGAAGCCGTACTCCGCCTCATGGACCCGCGGATTGGTGACGATGAAGGCAGCCTGCCACGTCAACCGCTGCCGACGCCGTTCGCCGGACACATCGTGCCTGTCCACCCGGACCCGGTCGGTGGTGAGGACGCGGCTGATCTCCGGTACGTCGTCAGCGGCAGCCGGGGCCGCCTGCGGGTGCTTGCGGGGATGGTCCGCGCCAACCGGCCCTGGCGGCTGGTGCCGGGTCTGTCGAAGGCGCTGGCGGCTGCACTGGCGACCGGGGCCATCGCCACCGTGAACTCGACCGTCTGGAGTCTGGCCGAAGCCCTGAGCACGCCCCGTCTCGTGATTGCCACGATCGGATCTCTCGCGATCATGATCGGATGGCTGATCGTGGACGCGCAGTTGTGGCATCGCCCGTCGAAGAGCTCGCCGGAGGCGAGACAGAGGGCGAGGCTCTACAACGCCTCGACAGTCGTGACCGTCGGCATCGGCGTACTTGCCTGTTACGTCGGCTTGATGGTCATCAGCTTCCTGTGGGCGCTGTTCGTTCTCAACGACCGGGTATTCGCCTCTCTCACGCGATCGCCGTTGAACGCGGCGGATTACGTGACGCTGGCCTGGTTCGTTGCTTCGGTCGCCACCGTGGGTGGTGCGCTGGGATCGGGCCTGGAGAGCGACGAGGCGGTCCGGGCGGCCGCCTACTCCAAGCGCGAACAGGAACGCCGTCGTACGGTGGAAGGTGACCACGGCGACTAGCGGGTGACTTGGGCCATACAGGCATCCAGGGCCGGCCGGTGGACATCAGAACATCGGCTGAGCGATCAGAGAGCAGTCGTTCGTGCCGGAGGCTGACGGAGCCCCGTGAGGTATGCCCGCCGAGCTGATGGGGGATCCTCCCCGGCGGGACGGCGTCACCCATGACCGCTTTCGCGACTCAGGCTGTTGGTTCGCTGGGAACCCTTGAGCCGTGAACCCCTTCGTAGTTCTCGCCGTGCCGTGACACCAAGGCGAGTCATCATGAAAGCAGCGGTATACGACGGACCGCGCACGGTCACAGTGAAGGACGTGCCGGACGCGAAGATCGAGCACCCCTGCGACATCATCGTCAAGATCACCGCCACCAACATCTGCGGTTCGGACCTGCACATGTACGAGGGCCGCACCTCGTTCGAGTCCGGCCGCACACTGGGACACGAGAACATGGGCCAGGTCGTCGAAGTCGGCCCGGCCGTCAGCAAGGTACAGGTCGGCGAGTACGTCGTCCTGCCCTTCAACATCGCCTGCGGCTTCTGCAAGCAGTGCGAGCGCGGGCTGACCAACTACTGCCTCACCATGCAGCCGGAACCCGACCTCGCGGGAGCCGCCTACGGCTTCGCCGACATGGGCCCCTACCAGGGCGGCCAGGCCGAACTGCTGCGCGTGCCCTACGGCGACTTCAACGCGCTGCGCCTGGGCGAGGACGCCGCCGAGCGGCAGAGCGACTACGTGATGCTCGCCGACATCTTCCCCACCGGCTACCACGCCACCGAGATGGCGACCAGACCATCGTCTTCGGGGCCGGACCCGTCGGGCTGATGGCGGCCTACTCCGCCGTCCTCAAGGGCGCCGGCCGCGTCTGGGTGGCCGACCACCAGCCCGACCGGCTGCGCAAGGCGGAGGAGATCGGCGCCATCCCGATCAACACCGCCGAGCAGGACCCGGCGGAGGTCGTTAAGGAGGCCACCCTCGGCCTGGATGCCGACAACGGCTGCGAATGCGTCGGTTACCAGGCACACGACCCCGACGGCCAAGAGGACGCAAGCCTCACACTCAACGGACTGATCGACTCGGTCAGGTTCACGGGCAGCATCGGCGTGGTGGGCGTCTTCCTGCCCGAGGACCCAGGCGGCGCAGAGGCCCAGGGCGAGCTGGAGGCGAAGGGCAAGGTTCCGATCGACTTCGGGACGATGTGGTTCAAGGGCCAGCGCATGGGCACCGGGCAGGCGCCGGTGAAGAGGTACAACCGGGCGCTGCGGGATCTGGTCGCCGGCGGGAAGGCGAAGCCGAGCTTCCTCGTCTCCCACGAGCTCGGCCTGGACGAAGCTCCCAGCGCCTACGAGCACTTCGACGCCCGTGACGAGGGCTGGACGAAGGTGGTCCTGCATCCCGACGGCCACGAACGTTAAGGATCCCAGGCGACCGGCCGTCCGATTACCGGACCGTGCCGGCCGACGGGCGGCGTCCTACCCCGGCTCGGCCGTGGTCGGACGCGTGCTGCGGCCTCGCATCGGTCATCCCAACAGCGGCGACGACTCCTGTCGAGGCGGCGCGGGCATACGTCCACACCGCCGCGACCGCGTGAACCGGCGGCGGCCACCGCGTTGGTGTCGCGGCCGCATCCGGCCTGGCTCTGGGGCCACGTTGGCGGCGATCTCATGGACCGGACGATGCTGACTCGGGCCCTGAAGAACCACGACGGTCGTTTCCCCGGCCGCAGAAATGGCGTCTTGGGTACTCCCACTGAGTGCCGGTATGCAGCACGAACAAGATCCCGCACAAGGCCCGACGGCCACACCACAACCGGCTTCTATCAGGGCCTCTAAATCCGAGCACTCGGCCAATCTTTGCGCCGAACGTTACTGGTCCGCTGGAATCGTCTCGCAGAATTTTCCGTTTCCTGGGTGGTCGGATCGGGTACTCAGGGCCGGGGCATGGAAGCCCGATACGAAAGTCGTGATGCCTCTTTCGGAACACGTTGCGGAACGATGGAGAGGATCGGTGTGTGCGAACACGAATCAGCCCGGTATTGGTGACAGACGCGGGGTCATCGAGTTTGCGTCTGACGGTCTTCGGGGAAGGCGGTGAGGTCCTCAACGAACATCACAGCGATTCTCCTCCAGGCGAAGCCGCGTTCGATTCCCTGTGGCAATTGCTGAGGGAAGGGCCGGCTCCTACAGCCGTGGGTCACCGCATCGCCCACGGCGGCTTGGAAATGCGCAGCCACACCCTGCTCGATGACGATGTGCGTGCTCGCTTGGATCGGGTGGCAGACCTCGCGCCCTTGCACGTCCCGCAGGCGTTGACCGTTCTGGACGCGGCTCGGGATCTGCTGCCCGACGTTCCGCACGTGGTCTGCTTCGACACCGTATTCCACTCCGGCCTACCGGCCTGCGCACGGGAGTACGCCGTACCTGCCCGCTGGCGCGAGGCGTACGGACTGCGCCGCTACGGCTTCCATGGTCTGTCCTACGCCTGGGCGCTGGCCCGCACCGCTGAACTCCTCGGCCGCCGCCCGGTGCAACTGCAGTTGGTGATGGTGCACCTTGGCGGCGGCTGCTCCGCCTGCGCCGTGCGTGAGGGGCACAGCGTCGACACGACGATGGGCTTTACGCCGTTGGAGGGTTTGGTGATGAGTCGTCGCAGCGGCAGCGTCGACCCTGGCGCCCTGACCTGGTTGCTGAAACGGAAGAATGTGTCGGTGGACGAGATCGAAGACGCTCTGAACCACAAGTCCGGTCTCCTCGCCCTCTCCGGCACTTCGGACGACACGCGCGACCTGGTCCGCAGTCGGGCGGCGGGCGACGAACGTGCTGCACTCGCCCTTGATGTCTTCACCCACCATTGCCGTCGCGGTATCGCCGGGATGGCCGCGTCTTTGAGCCGCCTGGACGCCCTGGTCTTCACCGGTGAGATCGGTGAGGATCAGCCTGAGGTACGTGAAGAGGTGTGCGCCCGGTTGTCTGTGTTGGGCCTCACGGGCGGTCTGCGACCAGTGATCGCCGAACGGCCTGAGATCGTCAGCGCACCCGACGCACGCATTCCTGTCGTGGTAGTTCCTACCGGAGAGGCTCAGCAGATCGACCTTGAGACCCGGGCTCTCTCGATTCCCCCGCCGACACAGCTGTTGTAAGTGGCATCAGTCGGATCCGCTCAGCACGATCTTCCACACTCGGGTCGCCACCTGGAGGTTGAGCCGGTCTTCGACGTTCGCGAGGTCGTTTCCGCTGATCTCGCGGATGCGCTGCAGCCGATAGCGCAGCGTGCTGCGGTGGATCGCGAGGGACGCGGCGGCCTCGTCGTAGTTGCCGCCGCAGTCGAAGTACCGGGTGAGGGTCTCCACCATGGCCGTGTGATGCTGGGAGTCGTAGGCCATGAGCTGCCCGAGCCAATCGTGGACGAACGTCTCCAGTTCCTGATGACCGGCGCCGGGTCCCAGGATGCGGTACAGGCCGAGCTCGTCGAAGAAGGTCGTGCCGTACCGCTCGCGGGAATTGAGGCGCACTTCGAGGGCGCGCTGCGCCTCCTGGTAGCGGTGGGGGATGTCGGGCACGGAGTCGGAAGGAGCGCTCACCCCGATCGTCCCGGACCGTGTTCCGGTTTCCCGGGTGAGCGCCTCGTGCAGCGCGCGAGCGTGCGGCCTGTCGTCAGCGACCAGGACTACGTGGTCGGAGCGTCGGGTCAGCAGCGAGCGCATGCCGACGGCAGAGGCCGCCCGGCCCACGGTCTGGGCGAACGAATCGTCCGCAGTCCGGTTCGACCACTTCACGACGACGACGTAGTGGCTGCGGCGCAGGTCGTGTCCGACCGCCTCGGACCGGGCGTAGGCGCTCGCGGTGTCCGTCCCTGCCAGGAGGTCGTCGACCAGCTCACGGTGCAGCCTCAACTCCACTTCGGCCAGATTGCGCAGGTGCGCCAGCTCCAGGGCGAGCGACGCGGCGGCGTGTTCCAGGGCGAACACGGTGTGTTCGTCGGCCTCATTCAGGGCGTCGACCAGCGCCAGCACGCCCAGGATCTCGCCGTGTGGGCGGACCAGAGTGATCAGCCGGTCCTTGATCCGTACGGGCCCGACCTCCCGGGCGACTGCGTGCAGCATGTCGTTGTGGCGGACAGGGTCCGGTTCCGGGTAGGGGTCGGGTCGGCCGGGACCCGACCAGGCCTTCAGCCGTCCGAAGCGGTCTTCGACCAGCGCGGGAAGTCCGGTGAGCTCATGCAGTGCGCGGGTGACGGCCTCCTCACCGCCGCCCGAGGCGGCGATGTCGGCCATGAGCGCATGAACGGCCTGCTGGTACCCCAGCTCAGCCACCACGGAGATCAGCTGCTGCTGAAGAGTCGCGCGTTCCTCCTTGACCCGGTGAAGCTCCACCGCGTCCTCGCGTTGGCGGCGCTGCGCGAAAGCGACTGACAGAGCAGTAGCGGTCTGCCGGACGAGCGTGGCGAGCTGGGATCGCTGGGCCCCCGTAGGGCGGGTTCGGGACGTCACCACAAGGTATCCGTGAAGTCTCTCCAGCCCGCGCAGCGCCAGGGCCCTGCCCCAGGGCCTGCCGGGGACGGTCACTGGACCGTCCTGCCCCTCCAGCTCCCGGACCCTTCGGTCCACGGCTGCGGCATGGGTGTAATCGTTCCTGGGACTGGGGACCAGATCACCGTCTACCTCGAGGTATCCGGCTTCGGCACTGTATGGCCCGGCGGCGGCAATGTGGTGCATGGCCAGGCGCAGGATCTCGCCTTCGTCCGGGGCTTCGAGCAGGGCGCGGGAAAGGGCCACCAGCTCGTGGAGGGCCTCGTCGACCGGGCTCGTAGCGGATGGTCGCGGCTTTCTCCGTGTGTCCGCGGGATGCCGCCCGGCGCTACCCGGCGGAAGGTTGCCCTCCCAGTCGGAGCAGCGGCCGTACACGTTGTGTGCCCGGCTGCCGGCCATGGGATCACTCCGTTCTCCCCAGAGCTCCGGGGAGGCGATCGCTCTGACGCCTACCCACTCGGGGGCGGCTCATCCGAGATGTCCAGATTCTTCTCTCTCATACTCGTGGGGCTACCGGGCCCGTGCACTTCTGACTCGTCAGGTGGAGGCGCGAAGCCACCCGGCTGGCGATCGTGGACAGAGCTGCAGCCTCCGCCGGTATCGGCAGGAAGGACGGGGCGATGGCGATGACCGAGCAACCTCGCAGGCCGGTTTTCTCGCCCAAGACGTACGAGGAAGCCGAACGCGCTGCGGGGCGGTCGCCGACGAGGCCCTACGGTTGCTCGGCGCTGCGTACCACCGGCGGAGATTCCACTCGAACCTGAACGAACGTGATCCGGAGAGTCGGCGCAGGGCCGCCGCACCGGGAGGAGATTCTCATGGCCAAGGCAGTGGGTATCGACCTGGGTACCACGAACTCGGTGATCGCCGTGTGGGAGGGCGGCGAGCCGTCCGTGGTGCCCAACAGCGAGGGCAACCGCACGACACCATCTGTAGTGGCCTTCACCGACAACGGCGAGCGTCTGGTGGGCCAGATGGCCCGGCGCCAGGCGATTCTCAACCCCAAGGGGACCATTTACTCGGCCAAGCGGTTCATCGGTCGGCACTTCGATGAGATCTCCGACGAGGCCAGGGCGGTCGCGTACGACGTCGTCGAGGGCGACGGCGGGGAGGCCCGCTTCAAGGTGCGCGACAAGTTGTACGCGCCTGAAGAGATCAGCGCCCAAGTGCTGCGCAAACTCACCGAGGACGCCTCAAAGCAGCTGGGGGAACGGGTCACTGAGGCGGTCATCACGGTTCCCGCCTACTTCAACGACGCCCAGCGCACGGCCACCAAGGACGCCGGTCGGATAGCCGGACTGGAGGTGCTGCGGATCATCAATGAGCCGACAGCCGCAGCCCTCGCATACGGCATGGACAAGCAGCAGCACGAGACCGTCCTCGTCTTCGACCTGGGCGGCGGCACCTTCGACGTGAGCATCCTCGACGTCGGCGACGGCGTGGTGGAGGTGCGCTCCACCGCCGGTGACAGCCACCTGGGCGGCGACGACTTCGACCGGCGTCTGGTGGATCACCTCGCGGACGGCTTCCAGAAGGAGAACGGCATCGACCTGCGCAAGGACCCGCAGGCCTTGCAGCGACTGTTCGAGGCGGCGGAGAAGGCCAAGACCGAGCTGAGTTCGGTGACACAGACGCAGGTCAGCCTGCCGTTCATCACGGCCGACGCCTCGGGCCCCAAGCACCTCACCGACTCGATCATGCGGTCCACCTTCGAACAGATCACCAGCGACCTGGTGGAGCGGTGCCTCGGACCAGTCCAGCAGGCCATGACCGATGCCAAGGTCGGCGAGAGCGACATCGACGAGGTCATCCTCGTCGGCGGTTCCACACGTATCCCCGCCGTTCAGGCCCTCGTGCGCCGACTGACCGGCGGCAAGGAACCCAACATGAGCGTCAACCCCGATGAGGTCGTGGCCCTGGGCGCCGCGATCCAGGCCGGGGTGCTCAAGGGTGAGGTCAAGGACGTCCTGCTGCTCGATGTCACCCCTCTGTCGCTGGGGGTCGAGACACGTGGCGGCGTGATGACGAAGATCATCGAGCGGAACACCACCATCCCGGTGCGCCGCTCCGAGACCTTCTCCACGGCCGAGGACAACCAGCCCGCCGTCGACATCGTCGTCCTCCAGGGCGAGCGCGAGCTGGCCGCCGACAACCGGGTGCTGGGGAAGTTCCAGCTCACCGACATCCGGCCGGCGCCGCGGGGCGAAGCGCACATCGAGGTCACCTTCGACATCGACGCCAACGGGATCCTCAACGTCACGGCCCGCGATCAGGACACCGGCAAGGAACAGGGCATCACGATCAGCGAGAGCTCCAACCTGGACCGCAGTGAGGTCGAACGCATGGTCCAGGAGGCCGAGCGGAACCAGGGCCAGGACCAGGCACTCCGCGAGGCCGTCGACGCCCGCAACGAGCTCGACGCCGTGGCTTACCAGGTCGAGAAGCGCCTCGCGGAACTGGGCGACGCGGCGCCCGCGCACGAAAAGGCACGCGCCGAGATGCTCGTGTCCGATGCCCGGGCGGCGGTCAAGGAAGAGGCGGACGTCGAACGCGTGCGGCCCCTGACCTCCGAACTCCAGCAGTTGCTCGCGGGGCTGGCGGCCCACCAGGGCGCCGCCGACACGGGTGGCCCGGGGCAGGACGCCACCACCGGCGGTCCCACGAGCGGCAGTGGCGACGACGTCATCGACGCCGAGTTCGACAAGGACTGAGGCACCGCTATGCCGATCCACCCCAACCAGCCTGACCCGGCCGGACCCGACCACACCGATCCGGCTTCGGAGGACGCCGCAGGTCCTCTTCCCGGCGCTTCGCCACCCGCGGTTCCGCCGGCGGGTCGCGGGCCTGCCACGGACGAGCAACCCGACCTCGGCGGGGCCGGCGGCGGCCCCGCACCGTCCGAGGACGAGTACACGGCCGAGCTCAAGGAACTGGAGGACCGCTGGCGTCGCGCGCTCGCCGACCTCGACAACCTGCGCAAGCGCCACGTCAGGGAACTGGAGCGGGAGCGCACCGCCGAGCGTTCCCGTACAGCCGCCGCCTTCCTGCCCGTCCTCGACAACCTCGAACTCGCCCTGACCCACGCCGGCGCCGACGCGGGCCCGGTCGTGGAGGGCGTTCGAGCCGTCCGCGACCAGGCGGTGAACGTTCTCGAACTGCTCGGCTACCCGCGGCACGCGGAGAACGGCGTCGCCTTCGACCCGGCCCGGCACGAGGTGATCGGCGTCGTCCAGGACCCCGACGCCTCGCCGGGCACGGTCGTCGACGTGCTGCGCCCCGGATACGGGGACGGCGAACGGCAGCTCAGGCCCGCCGCCGTGACTGTCGCGAAGCGGGAGTGACCCGTCATGGCACAGGACTTGTACGAGGTACTGGGCGTGTCCCGGACAGCGAGCCAGGACGAGATCCAGCAGGCCTATCGCCGGCTCGCCCGCAAATATCACCCCGACGTCAACAAGGACCCGGGAGCGGAGGAACGCTTCAAGGACCTCAACGAGGCATACAGCGTCCTGTCAGACCCGAAGACCCGGGCCCGTTACGACCGCTTCGGCGAGGACTTCCGCAAGATCCCCGAGGACTTTGACGAACGGGTCGCGGCCGGGGCGGGCGGTGGCTCCCGCGCCCGGAGGACCGCGGGCGCGGGCGGCCCCCGAGTCCGGTACGCCACAGGCTTCGGCGACGACTTCGGAGCAGACGGTGTCGACTTCGAGGACCTGCTCGGCTCGATCTTCGGAGCAGGCGCCGCCCGCGGCGGCGCACCGGGAGCCGACCAGGAGGCCGAGCTGCCGCTCACCGTGGAGGAGGCGTTCAAGGGCGGCCGTCGCACCGTCACGCTCGCCGGGCCCACCGGGCAGCCGCGGCGGTACGAGGTCAACGTGCCGCCGGGCGTCACCGACGGACAGCGCATCCGGCTCGCGGGGGAGGGTGGTCGGGGGAGTGGTGACGCCCCCGGAGGCGACCTGTACCTGCGGGTGCGTATCCAGCCCCACCCACAGTTCCGTCTTGACGGCCGCGACGTCCACGTCCAGGTCCCCGTCACCCCCTGGGAAGCGGCCCTCGGTGCGACCGTGCCCGTGCCCACCCCTGGCGGTGGCACGGCCAAGGTCACCGTGCCCGCGGGTTCGTCCAGCGGTCGGCGACTGCGGCTGCGCGGCGAGGGCATGCCCAATCCGCGCGGCGCCGACGGCGACCTGTACGCCGAACTCCGCGTCATGGTGCCGCCCACCCTGGGCGATCGGGAGCGCGAACTGTTCGAGGAACTCGCCGCCACATCTTCCTTCGACCCCAGGAGGACGCGATGAACGATCGACCCGCGGGAGCGGCAGGCACCGGCCGGGCCGGCATGGGCGACCGTCCGGTACGAACGGGCACCGGCCTCACCGCCGCGACGGCTGTCCGGTACGCGCTCGTGCCCGTCCGCGGACTCTCCCTGGACGCCGTGGCCCGTCGCTCGGGCCTCCACCCTGACCTGATCCGCCGGTTCGTCGCCCTCGGACTGGTCGACGCCGACCGCGACGCCGCGGGGCACCTGGTGTTCGATCCCACGGCCCCGGCGGTGCTCGGCCGCATCCAACGGCTGCGCTCCGGACTCTGCCTCAACTACGCCTCGATCGGCCTGGTGCTCGACCTGCTCGATCGCATCAGCCTGCTCGAAGCCGCCCTGCAAGGGCGCGGCACGAGGAGTGAAAACCCCCCATGGACATGAACCGTCTCACCCAGAAGTCCCAGGAAGCCCTCCAGGAAGCCCAGACCGCGGCCGTCGGCATGGGGCAGACCGAGGTCGACGGGGAACACCTGTTGCTCGCACTCCTCGATCAGGAGGACGGTCTGATATCGCGGTTGGTGCAACAGGCCGGTACCGATCCGAACGAACTGCGCGCGGCTGTGCGCGAGGAACTCTCCCGCCGCCCGAGGGTCACCGGCCCCGGCGCGGCCCCCGGCCAGGTCTTCGTCACCCAGCGTCTGTCCCGCCTGCTCGATGCTGCCGAACGGGAGGCCAAACGCCTCAAGGACGAGTACGTGTCCGTGGAGCACCTCCTGCTCGCCCTGGCGGATGAGGGCTCGTCGACCACCGCCGGGCGCCTGCTCAAGGAGGCCGGCATCACCAGGGACTCGTTCCTGAGCGCGCTCACCCAGGTCCGAGGGAACCAGCGCGTCACCTCCGCCAACCCCGAAGTGGCCTACGAGGCTCTGGAGAAGTACGGCCGCGATCTCGTCGCCGAGGCAAGGACCGGCAGCCTCGACCCGGTCATCGGCCGGGACTCCGAGATCCGCCGCGTCACCCAGATCCTCAGCCGCAAGTCCAAGAACAACCCCGTTCTCATCGGCGATCCCGGTGTCGGTAAGACCGCCATCATCGAGGGTCTCGCTCAGCGCATCGTCCGCGGCGACGTGCCCGAAGGGCTCCGCGACAAGATCGTGTTCGCCCTCGACATGGGCTCGCTCGTCGCCGGCGCCAAGTACCGGGGTGAGTTCGAGGAACGGCTCAAGGCTGTGCTTAGCGAGGTCAAGGCCGCTCAGGGGGGCATCCTGCTCTTCGTCGACGAACTCCACACCGTCGTCGGGGCGGGCGCCGCCGAAGGGGCCATGGACGCGGGGAACATGCTCAAGCCGATGCTCGCGCGCGGCGAACTCCACATGATCGGCGCCACCACCCTCGACGAGTACCGCAAGCACATCGAGAAGGACGCCGCTCTCGAACGCCGCTTCCAGCAGGTGGTGGTCGACGAGCCGGGCGTGGAGGACACCATCTCCATCCTGCGCGGACTGCGCGAACGCCTGGAGGTCTTCCACGGAGTGAAGATCCAGGACACGGCACTGGTCTCCGCGGCCACCCTCAGCCACCGCTACATCACCGACCGGTTCCTGCCCGACAAGGCCATCGACCTCGTCGACGAGGCGTGCGCCCGGCTGCGTACCGAGATCGACTCCATGCCCGCCGAACTCGACGAGATCACCCGCCGCGTCACCCGCCTGGAGATCGAGGACGCCGCCCTCTCGAAGGAGACCGATCCCGCCAGTGAGGCCCGCCTGGCAGAGCTGCGCAAGGAACTGGCCGACCTGCGCGCAGAGGCCGACTCCAAACACGCCCAGTGGGATGCCGAACGGCAGGCGATCCGCCGTGTGCAGGAGCTGCGCCAGGAACTGGAGCAGGTCCGCCTCGATGCGGAGGAGGCCGAACGGGCCTACGACCTCAACCGCGCCGCCGAACTCCGCTACGGCCGCCTCCAGGACCTGGAGCGCAGGCTTGCCGCGGAGGAGGAGCAACTGGCTGCCAAACAAGGGCAGAACCGGCTGCTGCGCGAGGTCGTTACCGAGGAGGAGATCGCTGAGATCGTCGCCGCCTGGACCGGCGTCCCCGTCGCCCGTCTCCAGGAGGGCGAACGCGAGAAACTGCTGCGCCTCGACGAGATCCTGCGCGAGCGCGTGATCGGCCAGGACGAGGCTGTCAAGCTCGTCGCCGATGCCATCATCCGCGCCCGCTCCGGCATCCGTGACCCTCGCCGCCCCATCGGCTCGTTCATCTTCCTCGGTCCCACCGGCGTCGGGAAGACCGAGTTGGCCAAGACCCTCGCCCGGGCCCTGTTCGACTCCGAGGAGAACATGGTCCGGCTCGACATGAGCGAGTACCAGGAGCGGCACACCGTCAGCCGGCTCATGGGCGCACCGCCCGGATATGTGGGCTACGAGGAGGGCGGCCAGCTCACCGAGGCCGTACGCCGCAAGCCGTACTCGGTGGTGCTGTTCGACGAGATCGAGAAGGCGCACACCGATGTCTTCAACACTCTGTTGCAAATCCTCGACGACGGCCGCATCACCGATGCTCAGGGCCGCACCGTCGACTTCCGCAACACGGTGATCATCATGACGTCCAACATCGGCTCCGAGCACCTCCTCGACGGCGCCACCGCCGAAGGCGAGGTCAAGCCGGACGCCCGCGCCCTGGTGATGGGCGAGCTGCGCGGGCACTTCCGTCCGGAGTTCCTCAACCGCGTCGACGACATCGTGCTGTTCAGGCCGCTCGGTGAGCGGCAGATCGAGCGGATCGTGGAGCTGCAGTTCGACGAGCTGCGCCACCGCCTCGCCGATCGCCGCATCACCGTCGAACTCACCGACGCGGCACGCGAGTTGATTGCCCATCAGGGTTTCGACCCGGTGTACGGGGCCCGACCGCTGCGGCGCTACATCTCCCACGAGGTCGAGACTCTCGTCGGACGCGCCCTGCTGCGCGGCGACGTCCAGGACGGCGCGAAGATCCGCGTCGACGCCGAGCACGGAGAGCTGGTGGTCACCTACGACCAGCCCGAGGACGTGAAGGGAGCGAGGGCGGCGTGAGCACCACCCGGACGACGACGGTGACCTGCCCCAACTGCGGGCGCGGCAACCGGATTCCCGTGGCCGCCGAGGGACGACCCAGGTGCGGCCGATGCAAGCAACCCCTGCCCTGGCTCGTGGACGCGGGCGACGACGACTTCGCCGAGGTCGTCGAGCAGGCCACCGTGCCCGTCGTCGTCGACCTCTGGGCCACGTGGTGCGGCCCCTGCCGCATGGTCAGCCCCGCCCTCGAAGAGGTCGCCCGCGACCTCGCCGGACGGATCAAGCTCGCCAAGGTCGACATCGACAAGAACCCACGGCTCAGTCGGCGCTTCGAAGTGCAGGCCGTGCCGACCCTCCTCGTCCTGGACAAGGGCGAGACGATCGCCCGAAAGGCCGGCGCGGCACCAGCGCACGCTCTGCGCTCGTGGGTCGAGCAGGCGATGGAGGGCCGGCACACGACGGCAGGAGAGTGAATCCGATGGCGAGGTGATCTGGGACCCCCACGCATCCGAACCCCACGGGCTGCGGCCGATCAGACTCATTCCCCGAAGGAGACCCTCATGGCCACGCTTCCCGACCCCCACCTGGCGATGGTGCGCCCAGTGACCCCGCGCACCCCCGACGGCTGCGAGGAGTGCCTCAAGGAGCATTCCCCGTGGGTGCACCTGCGCCTCTGTCTCACCTGCGGGCACGTCGGCTGCTGCGACTCCTCTCCTCACAAGCACGCTCGACAGCACGCGGGAACCGTCGGCCACCCCGTCGTGCGGTCCTTCGAGCCGGGAGAGGACTGGCGCTGGTGCTTCGTTCACGAGGCCCTGGTCTGATGAGCACGACCGAGCCCAGGGACGGTGCGGTCGCTGAGACGCCTGACCGGTACGGAGCGTTCCCGCGCCTCACGCCGGAGCAGCTCGAGAGCCTCGCAGCGCACGGCGAACGCCGCAGGACCGCCGAGGGCGAGGTGCTGTACCGCGAGGGCCGGCCGATCCGCGAGTTCCTCGCGATCCTCAGTGGGTCCGTCGAGATCATCCACGACCAGGGCGGGCCCGACGAGCGGACAGTGGCCGTGCACGGACCCGGCCGGTTCCTCGGCGAACTCGGGCTGCTGGAGGGGCAGGCAGCGTTCGACACCGCCGTGATGCGCCAGGCGGGCGAGATCCTGGCCGTACCGGTGGAGCGGCAACGCGCTCTGGTCGGCCGCGATCCGGTCCTCGGCGACCTGATCCTCCGCGCCTACCTGGGCCGCAGATACTTGCTCATCGGCCTCGGCGCCGGCTTCCGGATCCTGGGATCGTGCTATTCACCGGACACCCTGCGGCTGCGGGAGTTCGCCGCACGCAACCGGTTGCCCCACCGTTGGGTGGATCTGGAGAAGGACAAGGAGGCCGAGGCACTACTGCGCCGGTTCGCCATCCGTACCGAGGAGACACCGGTGGTCCTCTGGCAGGGCGACAGGGTGCTGCGCAATCCGAGCAACGCCGAACTCGCCCGGCTGATCGGGCTGCCTGCCCCCACCTCCTCGTCCGATGGCGGACGGTGCGACGTGCTGGTCGTCGGAGCCGGCCCCGCGGGACTCGCTGCCTCCGTGTACGGGGCTTCCGACGGTCTCACCACGGTCACCGTCGACGCGGTCGCCACCGGGGGCCAGGCTGCCACCTCGTCACGCATCGAAAACTATCTCGGCTTCCCATCGGGCATCTCCGGGGGCGAGCTCATCGAACGCGCGGTGCTCCAGGCCCACAAGTTCGGTGCCCGTCTCATGGTGCCGGCGGAGGTCAGCGGGCTCATCCCGCAGGACCATGAGTACGCCGTCACCTTCACGGACGGGTCCCGGGTCCGAGCGGGCGCCGTGGTGCTCACCTCGGGCGTGTTGTACCGCAGGCTCGAAGTGCCGGGCCTCGACCGCCTGGAAGGCACCAGTGTCTACTACGCGGCGACGGTCCACGAGGCCAGTCTCTGCCAGGCGGATCCGGTGGCCGTGGTCGGCGGCGGGAACTCCGCCGGGCAGGCTGCGCTGTTCCTCGCCAACCACGCGCCCAGGGTTCACCTCCTCGTCCGGGGCGGTGACCTCAACGCCGACATGTCCCGCTACCTGGTGGACCAGGTGGAACAGCACCCCAAGATCGAGGTGTTGCTCCACACCGAAGTACGCGGCGCCGGTGGGAGGGAGAGACTGGAGTCGCTGACGGTGGAGGACAACGCAAGCGGTGAGCACCGCGAGCTGCGGGCCGCAGCGCTGTTCGTGTTCATCGGAGCCCGGCCGCGCACCGACTGGCTCAGGGGTGTGCTGGCTCTGGACGAGAAGGGCTTCGTCCTCACCGGCGCCGACGCCCAGGCGGTGGCCGATGCGGATCAGTTGGCCGCGCTGGGCCGCGATCCGATGCTGCTGGAGACCACCCTTCCCGGGGTCTTCGCCGCCGGCGACGTCCGAAGCGGCTCCGTGAAACGGGTGGCCTCGGCGACCGGTGAAGGCGCCATGGCGATCCGCCTCGTCCATGAGCACCGGGAAAGGAGGGGGAACCTGGCCGCCGCCGACTCCGAGGGACATCGGCCCATCGCGGACGGACCCGTCTCCTCGCGCTGAGCCTGCCTCTGATGGATCCGCGTAGCTGCCCCAACGGCCACGTCTGGCCCCGCCGCCTTCATGGTCGACGAGCAGCCCATGAAGGGGACCCGCAAGAGCAGCGTGTCACCGCGGCTTCGGCCGCGCCCCGGGGCATCCTGTGAACCCTTGCCAGTTGCGGAGGGGTAGCCGAGGAGAGTGGGCCGGTCGTGCGGGTGTCGTCGCAGGGCGTTACGGTCGTGGCTCTCCTGGCGGATCCGGACGCGCCCACGGACATCGCGCTGCGCATGGCTCGGACACTTCCTGACCGGCTCGCCGAAAAGGCGGGCGAGGGCCGACGGTTCGACGTTGAGGTGATCAGTGAGCCATTCACCTCAGGGACCGAGGACCCGCCCACCTTGATGCACCGGATCATGAACCGCGGACGTAGCGAGAACTGGGACATCGTCGTGGCCCTCACCGACCTTCCGCTGCACTCACAAGGGCGCAAGATCGTGGTCGATCTGAGTCACGAACACGGCTTGGCGCTGCTGTCTCTTCCTTCTCTGGGTGGCTTGCGGCTGCAGACGAGGGCTCGGCGGGCCGTGGAGGAAGCCGTGCTCGGCCTGGCGGGCCCACAGGCCACTGGGACCGACGGGCTTCCGCGGAGTCAGCCGCTTCTGGGGCCTTTCGCCGGTCGCCTCACGCCTGTCCATCCGGGCCCGGTCGGTGAGACGGAAACCGCCGATCTCCGTTACGTGGTCAGCGGGCCGCGCGGCTACCTGCGGGTGCTCGTCGGTATGGTCCGCGCCAACCGGCCTTGGCGGTTGGTGCCGGGTCTGTCGAAAGCCCTGGCGGCCGCACTCGCCACGGGGGCCATCGCCACCCTGGACTCCACCACCTGGAGCCTCGCCGGGGCCCTGAGCGCACCACGCCTCGTGATCGCCACGGCCGGGTCCGTCGGACTCATGATTGGCTGGCTGATCGTCGACGGAGAGCTCTGGCATCGATCATCGGAGGCATCGCCGGAATCGCGGCAGAGGGCGCGGCTCTACAACACCTCGACGGTCCTGACCGTGGGCATCGGGGCGCTCGCCTGCTACGCGGGTTTGATGGTCATCAACTTGGTGTGGGCGCTGTTCATCCTCAACGGCCGAGTGTTCGCTTCCATGACACGTACGCCCCTGGACGGCTCGGCGTACCTAACTTTGTCCTGGTTTGTCGCGTCTGTCGCCACGGTGGGCGGTGCCCTGGGATCAGGGTTGGAGAGCGACGAGGCGATCCGCGCAGCTACCTACTCCGAGCGCGAAAAGGAACGTCGCCACATGCTCCAAGGCGACTACGGTGACCAGCCGGTGGCCTGAGTCGCCGATGCGCCGGCGGTTCGTGACGGGTCCGGCCACGGGCGCAAGCGGTGAGGGATCCGAGGGCGCGGCGTGGCTGGCGCGGCCCGGTGGAGGGCCGGGCTAGCCTCGATCCGTGACGTGGCTGCGGGCCCTCCGGGAAATCGTGCGATCCGGGCTCACGATCGAGGAGGCGCGACTGGAGCCTCTGCTCGCCTTGCGCACGGCGGCCGGGTTGGCGATCATCATCGCTCCGGCTCTGTGGCTGGCCTCCCCTGCATACGCCGCGTCCGCCGCTCTCGGCGCCTATTCCGCGGGCGCATCCACTTTCCAGCGCACCTGGCGTCCACGCAAAGTGATCGCGCTCGGCGCGGGCGCCGGCCTGGCGCTCAGCACCTTCGTGGGCTATCTGGCAGCGGGGACCCTCGTGACGTTCCTCCCGCTGCTGGCCGTATGGGCCTTCGCCGCGGGGATGACCTGGTCCCTCGGGTCGACCGCGGGGATCGTCGCGGCGACGACGGTCGGCAGCATGCTGGTGACCATCACCCTGCCCACGAGCGCCGGGCGAGCTCTGGAGCACGCCGGTGTCATCGCGCTCGGGGGCGTGGCGCAGGCCGTGCTGATCCTGCTGTTCCCGATCCGCCGGTGGGGGGCGCACCGGGACGCGCTCGCCGATGCCCTGGCCGCCGTCGCGGACTACGCCCGTCGGTTGCGTCACGACCCGACCGCCGCGTTCGACCCCGAGCCCTTGATGACGGCCCGGGACGCGGCGGCCGTGACGCCGTCACAGGCGCGCACCCGTCCCACCGTTCTCCACGGCCCCCGGGGCCTTGCCGAGCGCATTCTGCCGGCCGTCGCCGCGCTCGCCGACCCGGACGTCGGCGCCCCGGCGGAGGGAGCCGGGCGGGACCGCGCACGGGAGTTGCTCGGCGCAGCCGCCGACGTGCTGGACGCGGCCGCCCGTTCGATCCGCCGGGGCACTCCGGCAGAGGTGCCGCCCGAGAGCGCCGAGGTCTTGCGCATCGATGACGAGCACGAGGTGCTGGAGGGCTCCGCGCGGCAGGCCGCCGAGCGCCTCGTGCAATCGCTCGGCGAGGCGCTCGAGATCGCCGGGAGCGGCAGCACGCGGGTCAGCATGCGTAGTAGGACGCGGGGGAGGACGCCCACCCCGGACGGCCCTGCGGGCACCCAGTTCCTCGTGCGCCCCACGATGCTGCGGCTGGTCCCGGTTGTCGTGCGCTCGGTCCGCCGGGAGCTGCGCCCGGACTCGCCCGTGTTCCGGCACGCCGTCCGCCTGGCGACGGTAACCGTGCTCGGCTATCTCATCGCCACCCGGCTGCCGCTGGGCCACGGCTACTGGGCGCCCGTCGCCGCGGTGATGGTGATGCGGCCGGACTTCCATCGGACGTACGCGCGCGCGGTCGCCCGTCTCGCCGGGACCCTGGTGGGGGTCGCGCTCGCCACCGGGATGGTGCGGGCCCTGGGCCCGGACGCCCGGCTGTTCGGCGTACTGGCTGTGGTTTCGGCAGGTCTCGCCTACACGCTGATCCGTACCGGCTACGCCTACTCCCAGTGCTTCACCGCCGCATACGTCGTCTTCCTGCTCGCCATGGGCGGCCAGGCATGGGAGCAGACGGTCCCGGAGCGAGTGGTGCTCACTCTGCTGGGCGGGGCCCTGGCAATGCTGGCGTACGTGGTGTTTCCCGCGTGGGAGACGCCCCGGCTGCCGGGGCGTCTGGCGGATTGGCTGGCCGCGAACGGCCGCTACGCAGCCGCGGTGCTCCGCAGCTACGCCGAACCGACCAGGGAGCATCGCGCCGACGTGCGCCGGGCCCAACTGGCGAGCAGGGAAACAGGTGCCGCCTGGAAGGAAGCATACGACCGGGCACGACAGGAACCGATCCCTCCTAGGGGCCTGACATCACGCGAGGCGGAGGAGGCGCAGGAGGCGCTCAAGAGGTTCGACAGGGCGACGATGCTCATGAAGAGCCGCGTCCCGCGGGCCGACAGCACGTTTATACCACAGGCGGAGCGGCTCGCCGAGGCCCTGGAAGCGGACACTGCGCAGGCAGCGGTCGACATGCGCGGGCACAGAAATCCGGACTGGGGACGCGTGGAGGAGGCGCTCCAGGAGTGGCCGCCAGACGCTGTGGTGGACCCCGTGCTGCGGCGCGGTGCGGAATTGCAGCAGCAGGCCTTGGAAGACCTCGCGACCGCGGTGAGCCGTACACCCCTGGAACGGGACATCGGCTCCGCTCGCGAACAGCAGCGGGCGCGGGCGGCTTTGGCCGCGGAAGGTGACGAATCAGCACACGAGAACCGGGGTTGGTGACGTGGCTCCATACGTGGGCACTGGCGGCGTCAGGGATTACCAGGGACTTGGCAGTCGAGACATGGCGGGCTGCTTCCGGGACAGATGGCCGATGAGGAAGGTGGCCACATCCCGCTGTGCGGCGTGGCGGCCTCGACCTGGGCCCAGATCGCGCGGACCTTCAGGGCTGCCGCGCCTGCACTCAGCGTGCGGACGTGTTGAATGCGAGTCAGGGGCATTACTTGGCGGCGGAGCCAGGCGACCAGTCGAGCCTGGTCCAGTTGTTCCGGTGCGTAGAGGCGGTAGCCGGTCACCGGGTCGACGCGCGCATCGGTCAGCAGGCCGAGTGCGTCGCAACGACGCAGTGTCTCCGGGTTTGTTCGTTCTGGGCCTTGGTGCGGGCGAGGCGGAAGGACTTGGTGCCGGTCTGGGCGAAGGCGCTGTTGCGTGAACGTCTTCGTCCAGTCACTGAAGTGCGTGGTGACACGCTGGAGAAGCCATCCGACCTGATGGCGCCAGAGCCGTCGCCAACCGCATCCGGCAGGAACTCGACCTTGCCTCTCCTGGGACATGAACAAATCCAACACGCCGACGGTGCGGTCCTTCTCCTCGGCGGCAACCACTGTCAGGGAGACGGTCGTCAGGGCCTCGATCATCGGCCGGTCGGTGAAGACGCGGGCAGCGACGTCGTGGTGAGAACCCATACTTCGACGAGGAGGTCGTCACCGACGGCCGGGTCACTTGCAGCTGATCACCCACTGACCTGCCGGCCTTCTTCGCCGCCATCGTCGAGCAGTTCGCCCAGGCAGTCATCCGGTCTCGGGTGGGTAGCCCGGCAGCGAGAGCTGCATCTGCCCTTTGCATCGTTGTCAGGAGCGGGCGAGGCGGGCGGCGAGGTAGGGCGCGGTGGCGCTGCGGCGGGACCTTGCCACCTTGGCCGGCGGTCCCGCCGCGACCAGCCGCCCACCCGCGTCGCCGCCGCCCGGGCCGAGGTCGATGACCCAGTCGGCGGTGGCGATCGTGTCCAAGTCGTGTTCGACGAGGACGACCGTGTTGCCGGCGTCGACGAGCCGGTGCAGCTGGCGCAGCAGCAGAGCGATGTCCGAGGGGTGCAGTCCCGCTGTGGGCTCGTCGAGAAGGTAGAGCGTGTGCCCGCGGCGTGCCCGCTGCAGTTCGGTGGCCAGTTTGATGCGTTGCGCCTCACCGCCGCTGAGTTCCGTGGCGGGCTGGCCCAGACGCAGGTACCCCAGGCCCACGTCGCGCAACGTCTCCAGACTGCGGGAGGCGGCTGGAACGCCGGACAGGAACGTGGCGGCGGCGTCGACGGGCATGGCCAGCACCTCTGAGATGTTCTTGCCGCGGTAGGTGACTTCCAGCGTCTCGGCGTTGTACCGGGCGCCCTGGCAGGTCGGGCAGGGGGCGTAGGTGCCGGGCAAAAACAGCAGTTCTACCGCGACGAATCCTTCGCCCTGGCAGGTCTCGCACCGCCCGTCGGGCATGTTGAAGGAGAACCGCCCGGCCGAGTAGTCACGTGCCCGGGCCTCGTCCGTCGCCGCGTACAGCTTGCGCACGGCGTCGAACATCCCCGTGTACGTGGCCAGGTTGGACCGGGGGGTCCGGCCGATGGGCCGTTGGTCGACCCGGACCAGCCGGTCGAACGACTCGACCCCCGACGTGTCCTGGACGTCGACTTCCAGTTGCGCCTCGTCGGGCTCCTCGGGTGCGAGCCCGAGGTGGCCACGGACGACCTCGGCGAGCACCTGCGTCACCAGCGTCGACTTTCCGGAACCGGACACGCCCGTCACCGCCGTCAGTACGCAGAGGGGTACGTCGACGGACACGTCGTGCAGATTGTGGCGGGAGACGCCGCGCAGGTGCAGCCAGCCGTGCGGTGTGCGCGGGCGGTGGCCGCGCGGCCGGGCGCGCCCGAACAGGTACCGGCTCGTGGCCGACTCCCCGATCCGTTCGAGACCGGCGACCGGGCCGCTGTACAGCACGCGTCCGCCGCCCTCGCCCGCGCCGGGGCCGATGTCGACCACCCAGTCCGCCCGCCGTACGACGTCCATGTCGTGCTCCACGACGAACAGCGAGTTGCCCGCCGCCTTGAGGCGGTCCAGCACGTCCAGCAGCGGTTCCGCGTCAGCCGGGTGCAGGCCCGCGGAGGGTTCGTCGAGGACGTAGACGACGCCGAACAGCCCCGAGCGCAGCTGGGTGGCGATCCGCAGGCGTTGCGCCTCGCCGGGAGACAGGGTCGTCGAGCGGCGCCCGAGGCTGAGGTACCCCAGGCCCAGGCCGAGCAGGACGTCGACCCGCGCGACCAGGTCGCCGCAGATCCGGACCGCGACCTCGGTCGTCTCGCCGGATCCGGCGGTCGACGTAGTGGCGTCGGCCTCGGACCGCCCCGTGACGGGCCGCAGCAGCGCCACGACCTCGGTGAGCGGCATCCCGTTGATCTCGGCGATGGAGCGTCCGGCGAAGGTCACGGCGAGCGCCTCGGGCCGCAGTCCGCTCCCGTGACAGGCGGGGCAGGGCACACTCCTGACGAACCGGAGCGCCCGTTCGCGCATCTTCTCGCTCTTGGAGTCGGCGAGGACGTGCATGACGTGGCTGCGGGCGCTCCAGAACCTGCCCTGGTACCCGTAGTCGACGCGGTCCTCCTCCGGCTCGATGTACACGGAGGGCTGCTCTTCCGTGTACAGCAGCCAGTCCCGGTCCTTCTTCCTGAGCCTGCGCCATGGCCGGTCGATGTCGATCCCCAGGCCGCTCACGACACTGCGCAGGTTGGCGCCCTGCCATGCCCCCGGCCAGGCGGCGATCGCCCCCTCGCGGATGCTCAGCGACGGGTCTGGGACGAGCAGGTCCTCGGCGACGTCGTGCACGACGCCCAGCCCGTGGCATTCCGGGCAGGCGCCGGCCGCGGTGTTGGGCGAGAACGACTCGGCTTCCAGCCGGTCGGCCCCGCGCGGATAGGTTCCGGCGCGGGAGTACAGCATGCGCAGCAGATTGGACAGCGTGGTGATGGTGCCGACCGTCGAGCGCGAGCTGGGCGACCCGCGCCGCTGCTGCAGGGCCACAGCGGGTGGCAGCCCAGTGATCTCCTGCATGTGCGGTGCCCCGACCTGTTGCAGCAGCCGTCGGGCGTACGGTGCCACGGACTCGAAGTAACGCCGCTGGGCCTCCGCATAGAGCGTGCCGAACGCGAGCGAGGACTTGCCTGAACCGGAGACGCCTGTGAAGGCGACCATCGCGTCCCGCGGAACGTCGACATCGACGTTCCGCAGGTTGTTCTCACTGGCGCCCCGGACACGCACGAAGGCGTCGATCGAGTCCTTGCTCACCGTTCCTGACTACCTCATCACCCCGGGAACCGCGCGACAGGCGCCGCCACCAGGCCCCGTCTTACGGCTCCGGCGCCCCGCCGACGCAGGCGGCCTGCGCGCCGACTGCCGGGGGCGTCCAGCGGGGCCGACCGAGTGCTGCCGCCGGACGGAGGTCCTCCTCAAGTCCCTCGCCCAAGGCCGCGCCGGTGAACGCCCGCCCCAGTCGAGGTGCCGGTTTGAACAGGTGGTGGTGCCCGGCGGCGAGCGCGCTGCGCCGCCGAGGATGTCAACGGCATGCAGTGGTCCGGCACGTCAGGACGCCTTCCGGTTCACCGGGCACCCTTCTGACGATCACCCTCGCCTGGCCGTGCCACCACCCGCTGGGGCATCCTGGCGGCCTATGTGTTCCAGCGGCAGTCGTGAGGAGGTTGGGTCGTGCGGGTGTCTTCTTCAAAAGTTGCGGTCGTTGCTCTTCTGGCGGATCCGGACGCGCCGACGGAGGTGGCGCAGCGCATGGCTCGCGTTCTTCCGGCCCGGCTCGCCGCCAAGTCCGGCCGAGGCCGGCGGTTCGATGTAGAGGTGGTGAGCGAGCCCTTCACCTCGGGCAGTGAGGACCCGCTCACGTTGATGCGACGGATCAGGGACCGCGCGGGCGCGGAGAGCTGGGACGTGGTCGTGGCTCTCACAGACCTTCCCCTGCACGCCGATGGACACACGCTGGTCGTCGATGTGCATCACGAGCGCGGCCTGGCACTTTTGTCCCTGCCTCCGCTGGGTGGCTTTCGGCTTCAGACACGAGCTAGTAGGACTTTGTTAGGTGGCTGGTCAGGTTGAGGATCTGGTAGTTCGCTGGGTGTATGACTCCGGAGGAGCTTGCCGGTTGCCGTGACCGGCTGGAGGACTTTGCGGCGGAGGTGTTTGCACCTTTGGTGCGGTCGGATCAGCGGGCCAAGGGCGGGCTGTATCTGCGGGGCCTGCTGCTGGACGGGCGGCGTAAGTCGATGCTGCCGATGGCCCGTCGGCTCGGTGTCGATCACCAGGGGCTGCAGCAGTTCGTGACGTCGTCGACCTGGTCCGTCGCCGCGGTTCAGCAGCGACTGGCCCGCCGGGCGGTGGCCGTGGTCCGGCCCGAGGCGTGGGTGGTGGACGACACCGGTTTCCCCAAGGATGGCGGCCATTCGCCCGCAGCGGCGGCGCAGTACTGCCCGCCGCTGGGTAAGACCGCCAACTGCCAGGTCGCGGTGAGCGTGCACGCGGCCACCGACCGCGCGTCCTGCCCGCTGGCCTGGCGGCTGTTCGTGCCCGAGAGCTGGGACCGGCCGGCGGCTGCCGAGCGGCGCCGGGCCTGCCGGATCCCGCCCGAGGTGCACCACCGGCCCAAGTGGACGCTGGCGTTGGCGATGCTGGATGAGCTGGCCGGGCTCGGCCTGCGGCCCGCGGTGGTGGCCGCGGATGCCGGATACGGCAACAGTGCCTTCTTCCGCAGAGGGCTGGAGGAGCGGCAGCTGGCTTATGTTCTGCAGGTCAAGGGCGAGTTGACCGCCTACCCGGCGGACAGCGAACCCGTCACCCTGCCCTACAGCGGACTGGGGCCACGGTCGCTGCCCCGCTACCGGACCCGTCCGGTCAGCCTGCGCGAGCACGTGCGGGCCGCGGGCCGCGGCCAGGCCGTCACCGTCGACTGGCGGCGGGGCTCAAGAGGCCGGATGCGGGCCCGGTTCGTGTTCGTGCGGGTCCGTCCGGCCGGTCGTCGCCCCGAACCGGCCGACGACGGCACCATCGGCCTGCGCTGGCTGATCGCCCAGTGGCCCCACGATGCCGACGAGCCGGTCAGGTACTGGCTCTCCAACCTGCCCGCCGACCTGCCACCCCGTGTCCTGGTCCGGCTCGCCAAGACCCGCTGGCGCATCGAGCACGACTACCGCGAGCTGAAGACCGCCCTCGGTCTCGACCACTTCGAGGGCCGGTCCTGGGACGGCTGGCACCGCCACGTCACCCTGGTGACCGCGGCCCACCTGTTCCTGACCGAACAGCGCACCGCCCCAAAAGCCCCTGCCGGGGCCTGACCCTCTACCAGGCCCTCGACCTCCTCCAGCAGATGCTGGCCACCTGGTCAGGACACTGCCCGACCTGACACCAACCCGCACCCTGGCAGCCCTACGACACCACCTAACAAAGTCCTACTAGGCGGATCGTGGAAGAAGCCGTACTCGGCCTGGTGGATTCGCAGATCAAGGAGGCTGGCGGGGGACTGCGACGCCAACAGCTGCCGGCACCGTTGGCCGGACGTTTCAGATCTGTCCACCCGGACCCGGCCGGCGGCGAAGGTGCGGCTGATCTTCGGTACGTCGTCAGCGGCCTGAGGGGCAATCTACGGGTGCTGTTGGGGATGGTCCGCGCCAACCGGCCGTGGCGGCTGGTACCGGGCCTGTCGAAAGCGCTGGCGGCCGCGCTCGCAACCGGGGCCATCGCCACCGTGAACTCGACCGTCTGGAGTCTGGCTCAAGCTCTCAGTACGCCCCGTCTTGTCATTGCCACGGTCGGATCTCTCGCGATCATGATCGGATGGCTGATCGTGGACGCGCAGCTATGGCATCACCCGTCGAAGATTTCGCCGGAGGCGAGACAGAAGGCGAGGCTCTACAACACCTCGACGATCGTGACCGTCGGCATCGGAGTACTTGTCTGCTACATCGGCTTGATGGTCATCAACTTCCTGTGGGCGCTGTTCATTCTCAACGACCGCGTATTCGCGTCTCTCACACGGTCCCCGTTGGGCGCGGCGGACTACGTGACGCTGGCATGGTTCGTTGCTTCGGTCGCTACCGTGGGCGGTGCGCTGGGATCGGGCCTGGAGAGCGATGAGGCAATCCGGGCGACCGCCTACTCCAAGCGCGAACAGGAACGCCGTCGTACGCTCGAAAACGACCACGCCGACCAGCGGGTGACTTGAGCCGAACAGGCATCCATGGCCAGCCGTTGGACATCAGAAGATCAGCTGCGCGAGCGAGGAACGGTAGTTTCCGCCGGAGGCCCGACGGGGCCCATTGAGGTACGTCCGCCGAAGCCATAAAGGTTCTCCACGACAGCGTCTTAATCCGGGCCGAGGAAGACCTGGGTGTCATTGGCCTGTGTGGCGACAGCGCGGGATCCATCGATGAGTTCCGGGACTACTAGTTGGCGCCTGGAGGTCAGAAATCAGGCTCCAGTGTTCGTGCCGACCTCGCCAAGCCCCACGCTCTGACTGACCGGCAACAGCCGCTGAGCGAGGCCGACTTCAGTTGATCAGGCCAGCCATGTGCAAGCGGGCCCTTAATCAACTCGAAGTTCAATTGGGCAATTTGGGACTCGCTCAGCCGTGGCGGGGAGGGTGAGCCAGCTGAGCCCGCTAGGGCGTGTATCGAAAGTGAATCCAGATCAGTGACTGACGCGGTTGTGAAGAGTTGACCTACTGCTCTGGCAGTAGGGCTCGTGCGGTTGCGGTAGTGGGGAAGTACCCGCAGGAGCATGAAGACCCGCGCCGGGTTCGGGGGTGAGGCTGGGCAGGTTCGTTTCTGCTCTGATCTGGGGTGTTCTGCTGATGGCAGCTTTGTTGTACCGGCTGGGCCGGGGTGCCTTCCGACGCCGGTGGCTCGTGGTGGTGCTGTGGCTGGCGGTGGTGGGGGGTGTGGCGGCGGCTGCTGCTCAGGCTCCCGCGGCCCCGCCGGACGACGACACCATTCCTGGGACGGAGCTTCAGCAGGCGAACGATCTGCTGGATCGGGATTTCCACGCGAACGCGGACGGTGCGAGCGCGCAGTTGGTGTTCGTGGCGCCGGACGGGCGCAAGGTCACGGCTTCGGCGTACGAGAAGGCGATCGGCGAGGCGGTCGGTGAGGCGGCGAATTCCTCGCAGGTGGCCGGTGCGAGTGATCCGTTCGCCGATCACACGGTGAGCGAGGACGGTTCCACGGCGCTGGCGACCGTGAACTACACGGCTGTCTCGGACGATCTCACCACGGCCACGAAGGACGCGTTGCAGGACGCTGTCGACCGGGGGCACGCGGCGGGGCTCACGGTCGAGATCGGTGGCAACGCGCTGCACACCGCTCCGTCGGAGGGGGCCGGGGTGATCGTGAGTGTGGCGATCGCCGCGCTCGTGCTGGTGCTGACGTTCGGGTCGCTGGTGGCGGCCGGGCTGCCGTTGCTCACGGCGGCGATCGGGGTGGGTCTGAGCCTCGCCGCGATCATGGCCCTCTCCAGTGCTCTGGGTTTGTCGGGGTCGGCGTTGTCGCTGGGGCTGATGCTCGGGCTCGCGGTCGGGATCGACTACGGGCTGTTCATCGTTTCCCGCTTCCGTGAGGAACGGGAAGCGGGGCACGATCCGCGTGAGGCCGCCGGGCGGGCGGTGGGCACGGCGGGCTCCGCGGTGGTGTTCGCCGGGCTGACCGTGATCATCGCGCTGGGGGGCCTGGCCGTGGTCGGGATTCCGTCGGTGACGAAGATGGGGCTGGCCGCCGCCGCGACGGTTGCGGTGGCCGTGCTGGTCGCGGTGACGGTCACTCCCGCGCTGCTCGGGTTCTGGCCGCGCGCGGTCCTGCCGCGCGCCACCCGCCGCAAGAAGCCGGTGGCGGTGGGGCGGGTCAAGCCGAACCTCGGGAGCCGGTGGGCCGCGTTCGTCATGCGCCGCCCGCTGACGGTGCTGCTGGTGTCCGTCATCGGCCTGGGAGTCCTGGCCGTGCCCGCCGCGAGCCTCAAGCTCGGCGAAGCGGGCAACGCCGTTCTTCCGACGTCGGACACCCAGCGGCGGGCCTACGACGACATCAGCCGCGCGTTCGGCCCCGGCTACAACGGGCAGCTCACCCTCGTGGTCACCGCCGGCGACGCGCCGGACCCGGCGCGGGCGGCTGCTGCCGTCGCCGAGAAGATCGGTGATCTGCCCGGCGTGGTGTCCGTCTCCCCGCCCCAGTTCGACGAGCGGGGGAACACCGCGGTGGTCAGCGCGATCCCGGCCGCCGCGCCGGACGCCCAGGAGACCACCGACCTGGTCAACACGATCCGCGACCACCGCGACGCGATCGAGAAGGAGACCGGCGCCGGCTACCTCGTCACCGGACTGACCGCCGCCAACATCGACATCGCGCAGAAGGTCAGCGGGGCGCTGCTGCCCTACGTCCTGGCCGTGGTCGGTCTGGCGTTCCTGTTGCTGCTGGTCGTCTTCCGGTCGCTGCTGGTGCCGCTGAAGGCGACGGTCGGTTTCGTCCTGTCGCTGCTGGCCGGGCTGGGCATGCTCGTCGCCGTGTTCCAGTGGGGGTGGCTCGGCAGTCTGCTCGGGGTGAACGCCACCGGGCCGATCCAGTCGATGATGCCGATCTTCCTCGCCGGGATCTCCTTCGGTCTGGCCATGGACTACGAGGTGTTCCTCGTCTCCCGCATTCGTGAATCCCACGCCCGGGGGGAGGACGCCCGCCAGGCCGTCCTGTCGGGCTTCGGGCAGAGCGCGCGGGTCGTGGTCGCCGCCGCTCTGATCATGATCGCGGTCTTCGCGGGGTTCGTCAGCGGCAGCGACGCGATGATGAAGATGATCGGCTTCGGTCTCGCCGCGGCCGTCCTGCTGGACGCCTTCGTGGTCCGGATGACGATCGTGCCCGCCGTCCTCGCCCTCCTGGGGAGCCGGGCCTGGTGGCTCCCGGCCCGCCTCGACCGTGTCCTTCCCCGCGTCGACATCGAAGGCGAGTCCCTGTCCCACTCCGCCCCGGCGCCCACCCCGGCAGAGGCCCACCCCCTGCACACGATCGGCTCCCCGCGCGGCTGACGACGGCCCGCCGGCCCCCGGGACCCGCCGAGACACATGTCACCGGCAGGTCCCGGGGGTCGCGGGCACGCGCGTCGGGGAGCATGGAAAGGGCACCACCCCCTGGAGAAGACCTGTGGCCATGGCCTCGAAGCTGGAACGACACACCGAGCGGCACCCCCACATCGCCGACGCGTTGATCGCGCTCGCGCTGTTTGGCTGCGCCGTCTACGGATCCAAGATCAGCACGCCCGGCACCCCCTACCCCAGCCGGGAATGGCCGGCGCAGCTCGTCGCCGCCGTCGCCTGCCTCGGCATCCTCGCGTGCCGGCGCGCCCCGCGCACCATCGCCGTCCTGACCGCCGCGGGCGCGATCACCACCACCGACCTCGGCTACCTCCTGACCCCGCTCACCCTGGCCCCTGCCATGGTCGCCCTGTACTGGATGGCCGCCCTCAACGAGCAGCGCACCGCCCGCCTGTACGGCGGCGTCATCATCGTCGTCGTCATCGGCACCAGCCTGCTCCGCCTCCCGCCGGACACCTCACCCGCCCTGCAGATCACCGGCCCGTTCCTCTGGCTGGTGCTCCCGCTCGTCATCGGCAGCCGGGTCCGCCTGCGCCGCGCCTACCTCGACTCCGTGCACGCCCGCGCCGAACACGCCGAACACACCCGCGAGGAAGAAGCCCGGCTGCGCGTCACCGAGGAACGCGTGCGCATCGCCCGCGAACTCCACGACGTCGTCGCCCACCACATGGCCCTCGCCAACGCCCAGGCCGGAACCGCCGCCCATCTCGCCCCCACCCACCCCGAGCAGGCGCAGCGCATCCTGTCGGATCTGTCGCGCACCACGTCCTCGGCCCTGTACGAACTCACCTCCGTGGTCGGGCTCCTGCGCCAGGACGGTGAGAGCGATACGGACTTTCTGGAGCCCGCTCCCGGTCTCGATCAGCTTCCCGCCATGCTCGACGCCTACCGCGGCGCCGGGCTGGACGTCACCCTCACCACCCAGGGGACCCCCGAGCCCTTGTCGCCCGGGGTGGACCTGACGGCCTACCGGATCATCCAGGAAGCCCTGACCAACGTCACCAAGCACGCGGCCGGCACCACGGCCCACGTCACCCTGGCCTACACCGGCAACCGGATCGTCCTCACCGTCACCGACGACGGCACCACCGCCCCGTCGGCGCCGGCAATCGGCACCGGGCGGGGCGGCTACGGACTGATCGGCATGCGGGAACGCGCCCACTCCGTCGGCGGGGACCTGCGCGCCGGACCCCGTCCCGAAGGCGGGTTCCTCGTCACCACCGCCCTGCCCCTGCAACCCCACACCCTGAACGGACAGGCCCCCCGTTGACCATCCGCGTTCTCCTCGCCGACGACCAGGCCCTCCTGCGGGGAACCTTCCGGCTCCTCATCGACTCCTGCCCCGACCTCGAAGTCGTCGCCGAAGCCGCCAACGGCGACGACGCCGTGGAACTCACCCGCGCCCACCACCCCGACGTGGTGGTCATGGACATCCGCATGCCGGGATCCGACGGCCTCACCGCCACCGCGACGATCTGCGCCGACCCCGCACTCGCGGCCACCCGGGTCCTGGTCCTGACCACCTTCGAGACCGACGAACACGTCGCCCGGGCCCTGCGCGCCGGCGCCAGCGGGTTCCTCGGCAAGTACGTCACCACCGACACCCTCCTCGCGGGCATCCGGACCATCGCCGCCGGCGACGCCCTCCTCTCCCCGGGCGCCACCCGCACCCTCATCGCCCGCTTCCTCAGCACCCCACGCCCCAGTGCCCCGCACGTGGATCCGGACCAGCTGGCCATACTCACGCCCCGCGAACGCGAGATCACCGCCCTCGCGGCCCTCGGCAAGTCCAACCAGGACATCGCCGAACAACTCGTCGTCAGCGTCCTGACCGTCCGCACCCACATCCAGCACGCCATGACGAAACTCGGCGCCCGGGACCGCGCCCAGCTCGTCGTCCTCGCCTACCAGAGCCGGCTCGGCCAGGTGCCCCCCACCTGACACGGCCCGCGCAGCACGGTTCGCACGCAGTCCCATCGGGTGAGCCGCCGACCGTATAAGACGCCGCGACAGCGTCGACCGTTCGCCTCACGACTTTCACTCCACCGACCGCACCGAAGCCCTCGCCGACCGTCTATTCGGCCCCTCGCGATGCTCAGCCTGCCCGCCCCGCACTGCCCACCCACGGATGACGCTCGCACAGAGGTCACAGCCACTCGTTGATGGCGGCGACATGGACGGTTGCCTCGTAGCGGACCGCAAGCTTGTCGTACCGGGTGGCGACCGCACGGTGCCGTTTGAGACGGTTGATCCCGCACTCGACCGCATGTCGTTTCCGGTAGTCGACCGGGTCGAAGCGTGGCGGTCGGCCGCCACGGGCGCCGAGCTTTCGGCGGTTGCGCGCCTGGTCAGCCTTGTCCGGGATGGTGCAACGGATCCCGCGTCGGCGCAGGTAAGCGCGGTTCCTGCGAGACGCGTACGCCTTGTCAGCCCGCACGCGATGAGGGCGGACGCGCGGCCGGCCCGGCCCGATGCGAGGCACGCGGACCTTCTCCAGCACGGGTTCGAACTGAGGTGAGTCCCCGCGTTGTCCTGCGGTGACCACGATCGACAGGGGTTTCTGGCTTTGCTCGACGGACAGGTGCAGCTTGGTGGTGAACCCGCCGCGCGAGCGTCCCAGCCCGTGATCACCAGGCTCGGCGAGCACTCCGCCCGGTGGTTCTTTCTGCAGGTCACCCTGCTTGCGCGCCCCGGCAGCATGCTGGTGAGCACGACAGACCGTGGAGTCGACGCTCAGGTCCCACACGATCGCACCCTTCGCGTCGGCCTGGGACTGGAGCCGTGTAAGTATCCGCTGCCAGGTTCCGCCTCGCTGCCATCGGCGGAACAAGTCGTAGACCCGACTCCACGGTCCGTACTCGGCAGGCACGTCCCGCCATGGAACACCGGTCCGGACACGGAACCGTATGCCGTCGATCAACTGCCGCCGAGGCCAGACCGGCGGCCGCCCCGTCCTCGTCCCCTTCGGCAGCAACGGCTCCAGCGTCGCCCACTGCTCGTCCGTGAGATCTCCCCGACTAATGAACCGAGATCATGCACCGCTCAAGATCCACTTTCGATACACGCCCTAACTGGAATGCCCGCTTGCGAGGAGGTAGGCGACCGACTGGATGATCTCGTGGGCCTTCTGTGGGTGGTCGGGCAGCGTGATGGGGGACATCTTCAGGTCGGTGCCGATGCGTAGAGCAGTCATGCCGGTGGATTCACCTTTCCGTAGGGAGGGGTGGGTGGTCGTCCGTGGTGTGGTGCTGTCGTTCGCCGGCGGGTTCTGGTGTCGTGGCGGTGTCTTCGGGTGGGGTGTGTGTGGGGCGTGGTGGTTGTTGTGGGGGGTGGTTGTGGTGGTGGAGGGTGGTGTGGCGGCGGTGGAAGCCGGTGGCGAGGTGTTCGGCGCGTTGAAGGTCGTGGACGGTGAGGGGGCGGTTGCCTGCCTTGACGCGGTCGTCGGCGAGGCGTTGCAGCAGTTGTTCTGAGGTCGGCGGCTTTCCGTGGGTGTCGTAGGCGTGGGTCCAGCGGTGATAGATGCGTTGTTCGAGGGCGTAGCGGCGCAGGGTGCTGGCGCTGACGGGGCGTCCTGTCGGTCCGAATATGCCTTGGTTGGCGAGGTGTTGGGCCAGTTCTGTGTAGGCGGTGGCGCCTTTAGGTTCTCGGCCGTGCCGGTCCAGGTAGTGGGTGTAGGCGAGGTAGTAGTGGTCGGGGGCCTTCATCGCCGGCAGCTCCGGTGAGGAGTCTGTTTCGGCGGCGTGCTCGCCGGGCTGAGTACTGGTGGGTTGCAGGGGGGCGTCGACGGTGGCCCGCTGCCGTTGGGTGGGCACCGGGGCTGGCTTCCGATGCTGGCCGTGCTCCTGTTGCGCGGCTGCGGGGCGGTCTGTGCCGGGTCCACGTGGGTTCGCCTCGGTGGGGGAGTGGTCGGGCAGCAGCCCCGCATTCGGATTGTCCGGTGTGTGCCGGTCAGCGGGGCCCGGGGCGTCGGGCCGGCTTCCCCCAGTCTCATCCGGGTGCGCATCGGCCAACTGCTCGTGCGGTACGGCCTGCTGGCTGCCGGGTGTGGCCCGGTGGGTGTCGGCGGACCGATGCTCGCGGGGATCCAGGATCGCGGGGTGTGGTGCAGATTTCTGGGCGCGGTCGGCGGCTTCGAGCGGGGCCGTTACGTGCGGGGATGGGGAGTTGTCGTCAAGTGGCCGGTGGTCGTGCCCATCGGGCAGCTGGCGTGTGGGCGGCACCTGCACCGACCCGACGGGATCTTCGGAATCGCAACGCTGGCGGGCCTCGAAGGAGCCTATGGAGTCGGCGCTTTGGTCATGGACTGTGTGAACTGGTTCTGCGAACGAGGATCCCTGGGCCGTGGCCATGTCTGGTTGCGGATGTTGAGAATCCAGGTGCGCGAGGGCACTTACATCGAGCCGCGCCGCTTGAGTCGCTTCCATCGCTGCTGCGCTGTCCTGGTTGCTGCGGGCGTCCGTCGGCGGGAACTGCTCGGGGAGTTCGATTCCGCCGGCGAGGCCGGCCGGGGCGGTGTCCGAGAGCGGGACGCCGTACCGGGCGAGGCGCAGCGGCATC